>JARBTX010000069.1 GCA_029239975.1 Anaerocolumna sp. | reverse complement strand
ATTTTCATCTTCTATCTTTACAACAACATAAAGAGACTTATCTTCTTTACTATTTCTCAACATGACATTTGAGCCAGTTATTATAGGCATGTCATATAATGGTGTACACTCTGGTAAGTGATCCTCAAAAACCAAACCAAACTTCTTAGTTTTTGACAATTTATCTACTTCCTTCTCAATACGATTACGAAGCGCTTCATCTTGTATTTGAGCTAATAAATCATGAATCGCAGCCACTCACTTATCCTCCGTTTCTATGTCATAATCATTCATGTAGAATAATCTGAATCTACTCTACTACTCTTTGTGTCCAAAATAACGGACTCGTCTTCCATCAATAGGTTTTTCTGCATTTAGCGGTATCAGCCAAATGTTACCTTTCTGAACTGCACCAATAATTCTTCCTTCATCACAAAGAACAGTTACTCTTCTTCTAGTAATTCCCCATTTTTCTGCAACTTCTGCTGTTGTTAAATATTCCATTTTATTCCTCCATTGATAGAGTACAGCAAGCACCATGTATATTTTATTCTTTTCATGGAATAATAGCAATCTTTTTCTATTCATTTCCAACAATTTTCTTTAAAAAAGCTCAATATACTCATAAAGTTATTTACATATCAAAACCATTTCGACAAATAGTGCACATGACTAGTCCTTGTACGATTACTTGTTGTGGAGTTTCTCCAATCCTTTAGAACATTCATCGCAGATTTCTAGAATATGTGCATAATCGGTACGAGTTCAACAATTAATGGATAGTTCCCTTTCGTCAATCGCATTGCTGTCTCATATCCAATCTCATTTACTTCCTCCGGTATGTTTTTTCCATGCTTGAAGAACTGGCGGATCTGTAAAGCTATGATCTCCTTAGGCCTTCTGCTGATCAGTCTTAAGCTTCCTAGCTTAGTTTCGCTTGTTTTTTATATATCTCTTGCTAACAAAGAAAAGAATCCCCTGTTTCCAAGAGATTCTTTCAAATATGCTATATTATTTGGTCGCAAATCGGTCGCAATTTACGACCATACATCTTGTAAACTCTTATTATTACGGGCTTTATTTCTCCAAGCTCTTCATTGTCGGGAACAACAACACATCCCTAATCGCTGCAGAATCAGTCAACAGCATTACAAATCGGTCAATACCAATTCCAATTCCACCAGTAGGTGGCATACCATATTCCAATGCATTTAAGAAGTCTTCATCCATAGAGTTGGCTTCATCATCACCAGCAGCACGAAGTGCTTCTTGTGCTTCAAATCTTCCTCTTTGATCAATTGGATCATTTAACTCGGAGAATGCATTTGCCATTTCTCTCTTCGTTACAAATAACTCAAATCTTTCAGTAAAGTTTGGATCTGTTGGTTTTCTCTTAGCAAGTGGAGAAATTTCAACTGGATGATCCATAATAAAGGTTGGTTGAATTAATTTTTCTTCTACAAATTCTTCAAAGAATAAATTAATGATATCACCTTTTTTATGACGATCTTCAAATTTTATATGATGCTCTTTTGCAAGAGCTTTTGCTTCTTCTTCAGTCTCAACTGTGTTAAAATCGATACCAGAATATTTCTTTACAGCATCTAACATAGTCATTCTTTCGAATGGTTTTGATAAATCAATTTCTACTCCATCATAGGAAATGGTTGTAGTTCCAAGCACCTTTAATGCAACGGTACGGAATAATTCTTCTACTAAATCCATCATTCCATAATAGTCTGTATAAGCTTGGTATAATTCTAATAATGTAAATTCTGGATTATGTCTAACGGAAAGACCTTCATTACGAAATACTCGTCCGATTTCATATACTCTTTCTAATCCACCAACGATTAAACGTTTTAAATATAATTCTAATGAAATTCTTAAATGTAAATCTTCATCAAGTGCATTATGATGTGTGAAAAAAGGTCTTGCAGCTGCTCCACCTGCATTAGGAACTAAAACAGGGGTTTCAACTTCGATAAAATTCAAGCCATCAAGATAATTACGAATTTCTCTAATAATTAAAGAACGTTTAACAAATGTATCCCTAACTTCTGGATTAACAATAAGATCAACATATCTTTGTCTATAACGTGTATCAGTGTCTTTAAGACCATGGAATTTTTCAGGAAGAATTTGAAGACTCTTTGTTAGTAATACAACTTCAGAAGCCTTTATAGATATTTCTTCTGTGTGAGTTTTAAATACTTCACCTGTAATACCTACTATATCTCCAATATCATACTTTTTAAATTCAGCATAAGGTTCTTCCCCTACGACATCTTTCTTAACATAAGATTGAATATTGCCTTTTACATCTCGGATACTAATAAAAGATGCTTTACCCATTACACGTTTGGACATAATACGGCCTGCTATAGAAACCATTTTACCTTCCAGATTATCAAAATCTGCACTAATGTCTGCAGAATGATGGGTTACATTATATTTCATGATTTGGAATGGATCTTTTCCATTTTCCTTTAATTCATTTAATTTTGCTCTTTTTATTTTTAAGAGTTCATTCAAATCTTGTTCCGCTTGTATCTTTTCTTCAGCCACAATCTTTCATCCTTTCTGTCATCAAATTAGATAATTACTTATCTATAGTTGTTCACAGTTGTTCACATTAAATTAGTTAGATTTTTGAATCTCCAATATTTTATATTCGAGAACACCAGAATGTGTTTCAACATTAACAACATCACCAACTCTAGCTCCGATTAAAGCTTTACCAACTGGTGATTCATTTGAAATTTTTCCTTTTAAACTATTTGCTTCTGTTGATCCAACAATTTTATATTCCATCTCATCATTATATTCTAAATCAAGAATTCTTACCTTACAACCGATATTAATTACATCAACATCAACTTCATCTTCTACAACTACTTCCGCATTCTTAAGAATCTTATCTATTTCTTCAATTCTAGCTTCGATTTCTCTCTGCTCGTCTTTGGCTGCGTCATATTCTGCGTTTTCAGATAAATCTCCTTGTTCTCTAGCTTCTTTTATTTTTTGTGCAACGTCTTTTCTTTTGTTTACTTTTAAATCTTGTAATTCTTCTTCTAAAAGTCTTAATCCCTCATAGGTTAATATGTTCTTCTTATCTGCCATATTTAAACACCCTTCCTCCGTTTTAATCGATATTACGATACATTCAAAGTATTATAACGTATCACTTGTTCCTTGTCAACATTTTCGCCTTTTTTAATCGTTTATTCAAACATTTCATGCATGTAATTTACTATATTTTTTTATTGTCTTGTGGCTATTCTATATCTTATCTTGATGACGTAAAAATTATTCCACAGAAAATGATTTCTTATCAAACAATTTATAAATTATTTGGTAATAAAATTGGCTTATTTATTAAATTTTTGAATAAGTTGGAATATTCTCTTTACACCTGTGTCGAATAGTGATATTCTCTAGTATAGGTATTTTTTAAATACATATTTTATTTAGTAATTGAGGCACAAAGTGTGACTCTTACTTTTTGTTGCCCTTTGAGCGTAATCTCGATTACTATAATCATAAGGAGGATAACATAACATGGCTAGAAAAATGAAAACCATGGATGGAAATAACGCTGCTGCTCATGTGTCTTATGCATTTACCGATGTAGCGGCTATCTATCCAATTACACCATCTTCAGTAATGGCTGAAGTTACAGATGCTTGGTCTACTCAAGGTAGAAAAAACATCTTTGGACACGAAGTACAGGTTACAGAAATGCAATCTGAGGCTGGTGCAGCAGGTACAGTTCACGGTTCTTTAGCAGCTGGTGCTTTAACAACAACATTCACTGCTTCTCAAGGTTTATTATTAATGATACCTAATATGTACAAAATAGCAGGCGAATTATTACCATGTGTAATCGATGTTTCTGCTCGTGCACTAGCAAGCCACGCTCTATCAATCTTTGGTGATCATTCCGACGTATACGCATGCCGCCAAACAGGTTTTGCAATGCTTTGCTCTAGTAATGTACAAGAAGTTATGGATTTAGGAGCTGTTGCTCACCTTACTACTATTAAAGGACGTGTTCCTTTCCTTCACTTCTTTGATGGTTTTAGAACTTCTCATGAAATTCAAAAAATCGAAGCTTGGGATTATGAAGATTTAAAAGAGTTATGTGATTTAGACGCAGTTGCTGCTTTCCGTAAACGTGCTTTAAATCCAGAGCATCCAGTTACTCGTGGTACAGCTCAAAATCCTGATATTTTCTTCCAAGCAAGAGAAGCTAGCAATACATACTACGAAGCTATTCCAAGCCTTGTAGAAGAGTATATGAACAAAATCAATGCTAAAATTGGCACAGATTATAAATTATTTAACTATTATGGTGCTGCTGATGCAGAACATGTAATCATCGCTATGGGTTCCGCATGTGATACAATCGACGAAACAATCGATTATATGTTAGCTGCTGGTGCTAAAGTTGGTGTTATCAAAGTTAGACTTTACAGACCATTTAGTGCAAAACACTTAATTGATGTTATACCTACTACTGTAAAACAAATCAGTGTATTAGACAGAACAAAAGAACCAGGTTCTCTTGGCGAGCCATTATACCTTGATGTTGTTGCAGCATTAAAAGATACACAGTTTGATAAAATTCCTGTATTTTCCGGACGTTATGGTTTAGGATCTAAAGATACTACTCCAGCTCAAATTATTGCTGTGTATAATAATACTGAAAAGAAGAGATTCACAATCGGTATTGTTGATGATGTTACAAATCTTTCTCTTGAACTTACAGAGAATCCTAATACAACACCAGAAAGCACAATCAGCTGCAAATTCTGGGGACTTGGTGCTGACGGTACTGTTGGTGCTAATAAAAACTCTATCAAAATTATCGGTGATCACACTGATATGTATGCACAAGCTTACTTTGACTATGATTCAAAGAAATCTGGTGGTGTAACAATCTCTCACTTACGTTTTGGTAAAGATCCAATTAAAGCTACTTACTTAATCAGCAAAGCAAACTTTGTTGCTTGCCACAATCCATCTTATATTAGAAAATATAACATGGTTCAAGATTTAAAGAAGGGTGGAACTTTCCTTCTTAACTGTGGATGGTCTATGGAAGAAGTAGAACAACACTTACCAGGACAAGTAAAAGCTTTTATCGCTAAAAATGACATTAAATTCTACACAATTGATGGTTTCAGCATTGGTAAAGAAATCGGACTTGGTGGACGTATTAATACAGTTCTTCAAGCTGCATTCTTTAAATTAGCTAATATTATCCCTGTAGAAGATGCTGTGAAATATATGAAAGACGCTGCAACAAAATCATATAGCAAAAAAGGTGATGCAGTTGTTAAAATGAATCATGATGCAATTGACCGTGGTCTTACTGGTTTAGTTGAAATCAAAGTTCCTGCTTCCTGGGCTGATGCAGATAAAGAAGATTTATCCGTTAAAGTTGCTGGAACAAGAAAAGATGTTATTGATTATGTTAACAATATCCAAAGCCGTGTAAACGGACAAGATGGAAACAGCCTTCCAGTATCTGCATTTGTTGAATATGTAGACGGTACTGCTCCTAATGGTTCTTCCGCATACGAAAAACGTGGTATAGCTGTAGACGTACCTACATGGAATCCAGAAAATTGTATTCAATGTAATTTCTGTTCTTATGTTTGTCCACACGCAGTTATTCGTCCAGTTGCAATGACTGAAGAACAAGCAGCAAAAGCTCCAGAAGGTTCTTTAAATATGGACTTAACTGGTATGCCAGGATATAAATTCGCTATCTCTGTATCTGTTTATGACTGTACAGGATGTGGTTCATGTGCTAATGTTTGTCCAGGTAAAAAGGGCGAAAAAGCATTAGTTATGAATAGCTTAGATTCTCAATTAGAATCTCAAAAATTATTTGATTATGGTGTTGAAATTGGATATCCAGATGAAGTAGTTGCTAAATTTAAAGAAACTACTGTAAAGGGAAGCCAATTTAAGAAACCATTACTTGAGTTCTCAGGTGCTTGTGCTGGTTGTGGTGAAACACCATACGCTAAACTTGCTACTCAATTATTTGGTGATAGAATGTATGTAGCAAATGCTACTGGATGTTCTTCTATCTGGGGTGGTTCTGCACCAAGTACACCTTATACAGTGAACAGAGAAGGCCGTGGTCCAGCTTGGGCTAACTCCTTATTTGAAGATAATGCTGAATTTGGTTATGGTATGGCGCTTGCTCAAAAAGCATTAAGAAAACGTCTTATCTCTTCAGTAGAAGCACTTTCTATGGTTGCTGAAAATGCTGATATTAAAGCTGCATGTGAACAATACCTTGCAACAAAAGAATCCAGCACACTAAATGCTTCTGCATCAAAAGAACTTATCGCTGCTTTAGAAGCTTGTGGATGTGATAATGCAGATAGAGCAAACATCTTAGAAAATAAAGATTTCTTAGCAAAGAAATCTCAATGGATCTTTGGTGGTGACGGTTGGGCTTATGATATCGGCTTCGGTGGTTTAGACCATGTTATCGCAAGTGGTGAAGACGTTAATATCTTAGTATTCGATACTGAAGTTTACTCCAATACAGGTGGTCAATCTTCAAAGGCTACACCAACTGGTGCTATTGCACAATTCGCTGCTGGTGGTAAAGAAGTTAAGAAGAAAGATTTAGCTGCTATCGCAATGAGTTATGGATATGTATATGTTGCTCAAATCGCTCAAGGTGCTGATTACAATCAAACTGTAAAAGCATTTGTAGAAGCTGAAAGTTATCCAGGTCCATCCATTATTATCGCTTATGCTCCATGTATTAACCATGGTATCAAAGGTGGTATGAAGGGTGCTCAAAACGAAGAAAAACGTGCTGTTCAAGCTGGTTACTGGCATTTATTCCGTTTCGATCCTCGTCTTGCTGAAGAAGGAAAGAATCCATTCCAATTAGACTCTAAAGAGCCAACAGCTGATTTCCAAGAGTTCTTACAAAGCGAAGTTCGTTACAGTTCTCTTACACGTTTAAATCCAGAAAGAGCAAGTGAATTATTTGCAAGATCTGAGAAAAACTACAAAGAAAAATATCAGAGATTAGTTAAACTAGCTCAAGATAAATAAATAAAATAAAAATAAAAACCTCCAATACGGAGGTTTTTATTTTTTAATTATAAATTATTTTATTATAATATTAACTCAGTAAGTGCCATAATTATTGGTATAGTAGCCATAGAAGCAACTGTAGTAATTGCAAATATTTCAGAAGCATAAAGTGCATTTTTATTATATTTTAAAGCAAATAGAGTTCCGGTTGCAGCCGTTGGACAAGCAGCTGCTAAAACAGCTGTTGTAATTACTACATCGTTAAGTGGGAATCTACTATAAATAATTAGAAGAATACCTGGTATCAATAACAACTTAACTATAACAACCAAATATATTCTTAATTTAGCAAAAACTTTCTTGATATTAGTTTGTGCAATCGTAACACCAGCAATCATCATGGCCAAAGGGGTATTCATAGATGCTACATAATCGGCTGTTTTAAATATAATACTTGGAACACGAATCTGTATAACAAAGAAAACTAAACCAAGTATAATTGCAACTAGAGTTGGAGAAATTAAAGTCTTAACCATTGTTTTTTTATCTTGTTTTCCAACCATCATGATTAATCCTTGGGTCCATATAAAAAGGTTAAAAATTGTCATATATGCAGTTATATAAAATACACCTTCTCCACCAAAGATTCCATTCACCAATGGAATTCCCATAAATCCGCAATTTGAGTAAATAGTCGAAAACCGCTCTATTACTACGTCTGGATTATTTTTCCCACGAAAGATTAGGTATGATATAAAAATCCCAAATATATGTGTAATAATAGCAAGTAAAAAAGATATCATTAATCCATTTAATAACTCCTTACTAAAATCTCTTTGATAGGAAACAAAGATTACTAAAGGATTTACTAACATTAATAATAAGTCAGATAATTTTTTATTGGTTTCTTTATCGATTAGTTTACATTTATAACACACAATACCAACAATTATTATCAAGAACATAACGATAATTTGATTTAATGCTATATTAGCTAAAGACATATTTTTCTCCATTCGTACCTTTTAATCATTATATTGTATCCTTCAATAAAGGTTCACTGCCGTATAAAATGATACCAAAGATAGCTGGTTATGTCAAATTAGATCAAGCATTATTGTTATAGTTTACTAATGATTCTATCGTTCGAACCAAAATATATATTTTTAAATGTACATTATTTACGAATAAAACTTGTATATTCCTGCCATAAGTTGTATAATTACCATGTTATAATATGGAAAAAAACTAATAACAATTAGGGGGACAACAAATGACGAAAGGCATAAAACGAATTTTTACTACACTTATTTTAGTAATTTGCATTACAATATCTCCAATTCCATTACCTGTAATGGGAACTCAAATTGCTACTGCAGCAACAATTAAACTGAATCAATCAAAGATATCGGTTTATACTGGTAATACATATATATTAAAGTTAAGTGGAACCACCAATAAAGTTGCATGGTCGTCAAGTAATAAATCCGTTGCGACAGTATCATCAAAAGGTAAAGTAACTGGTATTAAAAAAGGTTCTGCTACTGTTACTGCTACTGTTGGATCAAAAACATATAAATGTAGCGTTACTGTTAAGGATCCATATATTAGTTCTAGTAAACTTAAATTAAATGTTAGTGAAGAAGCAAAGCTTTCAATTAAAGGTGCATCTGGTACTGTTACATGGAAAAGTTCAGATACAAGTGTGGTAACAATAAAAAAAGATGGCACTGTATTAGCTAAAGCAAAAGGTACTGCTAAAATTACAGGTACCTATAAGAATAAAAAGTACACTTGTGCTGTTACAGTATCTTACAAAAAATTAGTTGCTGATGTTACAAATCTTACATGTATTGAAGAAACTAAGATTATGATTACTGTTAACGATGCCCAAGATGATGAATATATTTATTACGATGTAGAAGATACTGATATAGTAAATTGTGAATTTGGTGAATGGAATGATGATGATAAAGTTGAATTATATATCATTCCAGCTGGCTATGGATCAACCACTGTTAAAATTACATCTGATTACTCAGATGAAGAATTAATTATTAAAGTTACAGTACCTGAAGATAATGGTCCAGATACTAAGAAATTATCTGCTGAAGCAGTTTATCAAAAATGTTCATCAGCAACAGTCCAAATAAATACCGATGTATCTACTGGTTCTGGTTTCTTTATTGATGATGGCGTAGTAATAACAAATTATCATGTAATTGAAGGTTCATCTTCTATTAATGTTGCGTTAAAAAATGGGAAAAAATATAGTGTTTCAAAGATATTAGGATATAGTAAAGACTTAGATATAGCTATCTTAAGTATACCATCTAAAAATGATGTATTAACCATTAATAAACATGGTATAAGAGTAGGTGAAACAGTATATACACTTGGAAGTTCTCTTGGTCTTACAGATACATTTTCAAATGGTATTGTAACAAATGGATCTAGAATGATTGATGGCGTAAACTATATTCAAACGAATGCAGCAATTTCTCCAGGAAATAGTGGTGGCCCTTTATTAAATGCTTATGGTGAAGTTATGGGAATTAATACAATGCAATTAGTGGATGGTCAAAATCTTAATTTTGCTATTAATATAAAACAAATTAATAATATAAATATAGATAAACCTATTACCGTTCAAGAATTTAGTGAGCAAACAATTGATACAGATGCAATATTAGAGTCATCTGTCATTGAAGATGAAACCAAAAGTAGTAACTCAGTTACCAGCCAAACAATTGCTACTAATTCTTATATTTGGGGTTCTACTAATCCGAATCAAAATGATTATTATAATTTTACATTATCTAAGTCATCCATCGTTGCGCTTTTTGCTACCCCAGTAGCTGAAACTGTTGATCTGAATAACTTAATTGTAGAAATCGTTGATTCACAAAATAACGTAGTGAGTGTTGCAAGCGTAGAGAAATATGAGGATTCTTCATTACTCGTTATCTACTCTACCTTATCAGCCGGAACATATTACATAAGAGTTCGTTCATCGGCTAACACTACTTCCGAAATCCCATATCTAATATTATTTAGCTATGAATAAAATACTTTTATAATAAAAAGACGTTGATAATAATTTAAGATTCAAGTATTTAATATAACTTGTATCGTAAACTAATTATCAACGTCTTTTAAATTACTATTTAAATACAATATTTAAGCATAATATCTTTAAGTACAATACTATAATTACGATATTATAAGTATAATATCTTAAGTACATTTTTTTAGTTAATATTTTAAGCACAATTTTTAAAACACATTTTTAGTACAATTTTTAAATTCAATCTCTTCAGCTCAATTTTTTCAGCTCAATTTTTTAAGTTCAAATTTGTAAGTCCAATTTTTTAAGTCCAATTTTTTAAGTTCAATTTTTCAAGTTCAATTTATTAAGTTCAATTTTTTAAGTTCAATTTTTAAGTTCAATTTTTTAAGTTCAATTTTTAAGTTCAATTTTTAAGTACCATTGATTATTTACTTTTATAATAATAGAATTTGAACATTTACTTTTCCTTATAATCAGGGAAATACTCCTTTGTAGTAATAGAAATTTGATTTAATAATGATAATTTTTCATCTTTACTATCTTCTGTTATCTCCCAGATCATGATACCACCAGCATTTTCACAAGCCCAATTAGTTTTTTTCTCAATAGTTGGTAAGCCATTATAATAAATAGTTTTGCCGTTATATAAAGTTGAATCTATTGTAGATGCTGATAGGTCATTCGCAACAATATCAGAATAGGAACTCCAGCCAGGTCTTTCATAAAAAGGAACACCTAGAACTACTTTATTCGGTTTAACACCTCTCGTATTTATCCAAAACTCTCCACAGGACACGGCATAGCTAAATGGAGAATGACCTGGACCTTCATCGCCGTCATATGCCATAACATTGATCCAATCTAACATGTCAAGTACATAGTCTGTCTGCCCATAACCTGTTGTTCCATTACCTACTACTGCTGCTGTAAGATATTTATTTCTTGTTGTAAGACCTTGTCTTAAGAATGTCATAAAGTACTCATATTGTTTTGCTGATATGCCTTCTCTCGGGTATTCCCAATCCATATCAACACCATCAAATCCGTAATCATCTACACATGTTAATATATTTTCAGCAAGTAATTGACATTTCGCCTCTGTATTAGTTGCTTGTACAAAAGTACCTTCTAGTAGTTCGTCATTATAAGACCATCCCCCAACAGATAACCCTACCTTTACATTATATTCGTGTGCTGTTTTTATTAACTTCTCAACTTGTGACTTGTCTTCTAAGTCTCTTATCTCTCCATCTTTTGTTGGTATGGCAAATGCATAATTTACATGTGTTAGTTTATCCCACTTCATTTCATCAATAACATCACCAGCCCAGTTCGGAAAATACCCAATAACTTTAAAATTGTTGGACCCCATAACTGATGGAACCTTTAACTCATTTGTAATAACAAATTCACTCATTTTTGCTTGATCACCAATTGTCTCCATAACCTTCTTCTCTTCTCCTTCTCCTTTTATGATTGTTTTACTTCTCTCAGTTGTTACCTTAGTATCTTGTTTCACTTTTACTATTGAATAAGTAACTATTAGTAAAAGCGAAATAAGAATAATTAATGATAGTAACAATTTATTATGTTTCTTAAATAAAAATTGCTTCACATAATCCCCCTATTTCTTATTAAAATAATTATACCTATTATAAATGTACCATACTCTTCCATATTCTTCAATTGAACGAATATGTTATAATTTGTTTTTTTATGTGCTTCAAAATAATAGTAGATTAATACAAGTAAAAACTATACATAAAGGGTATAAACCTTCTGGTTTCATCAGGTATATTGATATATATGAAAACAAAATAAAAAAACGATGTATTATGAATATTAGTAGATTCAAATCTCTGATATTCATAAATACATCGTTATTAAGTAATTCTATAATTTATATCATTTACGATTGTCTACAATGATTGGCTAACTTCAATTTTAGTTTTTCCACCCATATAAGGTTGAAGAGCTACTGGTATATTTACTGATCCATCTGCATTTAAGTTGTTTTCTAAAAATGCAATTAACATTCTTGGTGGAGCAACAACTGTATTATTTAATGTATGAGCAAAGTATTTTCCACGTTCACCCACAACACGAATCTTTAAACGTCTTGCTTGAGCTTCCCCCAAATTGGAGCAGCTACCAACTTCAAAATATTTTTTCTGTCTTGGAGACCATGCTTCAACATCGATAGATTTCACTTTTAAATCAGCAAGATCACCAGAACAACATTCTAATGTTCTTACAGGAATATCTAAAGAACAGAATAAATCTACTGTGTTCTGCCATAACTTATCAAACCATAACATACTATCTTCTGGATTACATACAACAATCATTTCTTGCTTTTCAAATTGATGAATACGATAAACGCCTCTTTCTTCAAGACCATGAGCACCTTTTTCTTTTCTAAAGCATGGAGAATAGCTTGTTAGTGTTTGCGGTAATTGAGTTTCAGGAATGATTGTATCAATATATTTACCAATCATAGAATGTTCACTAGTTCCGATTAGATATAAGTCTTCACCTTCGATTTTGTACATCATAGCATCCATCTCAGCAAAACTCATAACACCAGTAACTACATCACTACGAATCATAAAAGGTGGGATACAATAAGTAAAACCACGATCAATCATAAAATCCCTTGCATATGATATTACTGCTGAATGAAGTCTTGCAACGTCACCCATCAAATAATAAAAACCATTCCCAGCTACTTTTCTTGCACTTTCTAAGTCAAGTCCGTTAAACTTTTCCATGATTTCAGCATGATATGGAATGTCAAAATCAGGCACTTTAGGTTCACCATAACGTTGTACTTCTACATTCTCACTATCATCTTTACCGATTGGTACGCTTGGATCGATAATATTAGGAATGGTCATCATTATTTTAGTAACTCTTTCTTCTAATTCTGCTTCTTTTTTTTCTAATTCAGCTAGACGTTCAGAATCTATAGTTACTTGTTTTTTTAATTCTTCTGCTTCTTCTTTTTTCCCTTGAGCCATTAATCCGCCAATTTGCTTAGATATTTTATTTCTCTCAGCTCTTAAGGTATCTGCTTCTTGTTTTGTTGTTCTGCTTTCAAGATCTAGTGCAATTACTTCATCCACTAAGCCTAACTTGTTATCTTGAAACTTATTTTTAATATTTTGCTTTACGATTTCAGGATTTTCCCTGACAAATTTTACATCTAACATAATATTCTCCTTAAATATTAATAATTTTAACTTTAAAACAAAAAAAAATCCCTAAAGCCCAAAAAACCATGGGACGAAAGGAATCCGTGTTGCCACCCAAATTGTTAAATCATTAAAATAATTTAACCACTCAATAGTAGGATAAAGGGTACTAACCTTTCGGTTCATCACCGACAGCTCCAAAAGTGGAAAGATTTGTCTTTTCACCGATTCACACCAACCATCGGCTCTCTTAAGAAATTCTAAATCGTAGCTTTTATCAACACTGTTTTTGCTCTATTTTTGTTTATTATATACTTTTTGTTGTTGATTTGCAAGTATTATCTAATTTTATCCTATAAAAACTCAGGAAAACTCCACTATAAGGGTACATTTTCTCAAGAAAAAAGAAATGAATTCAATTAAAAATTATACACATTCTGACAATTATTCGTATATTCATTAATATAAACAATTCTCGTTCATTTATACATTTTAAACTACGTCAATGATTTTGCTTTTCATTTATCATAATGCTTACTTCTTGCTATTGTTACAACGTTAACATTGTATATTATATATAGCCTAAATTCTTCTATTATACATAGCTTAACTTCTTATATTATTAATAGCTTAGCTTCTTATATTATTAATAGCTTAGCTTCTTATATCATACATATATAACTTCAAATATTAAAATAAAAAGGTGGAGTACAACTCCACCTTTTTAAAATATACTTTAAATAAATTACTTTTTAATTACGACACCAGTAGGCATTTCAGCATCAGTGAAAGCTTTTTGGTAATTTGTTAAATAAGCTCCTTTAACATATATTACGGCTTTACTATTTATGGAATCAAATATACAAGGATATGGCATTGTAGGAACATCTCCAGTAAATTTAACTTTTACTAATGATTTTGAATGAGCAAAAGCGCAACCTTCAATAGTTTTAACTGTACTTGGAATTGTCACTTGTGTTAACCCACGGCAAACACTAAACGCATATGCTCCAATAGTGGTTATTTTACTATCTACAGTTATTTTACCAGTTGCAGATGGATAAGCAATTAATACCGTTCCTGACTTATCAAGTAACATTCCATTTCTTGCAGAGTAGTTTTTATTATCTTTACTTACACTGAATACTTTTAATACCTTACAGCCAATGAATGCAGTTTGAGATATCTCTTTTATAGAATAAGGAATTGTTACCTTTTTCAATGTTTTTACATTATAAAATGCACTTTCGTCAATCGTTGTTACATAATAATAATGTCCATCAATTTTAACTTTAGCAGGTATTACTAATTCACTAGGAAGTTTTGAATTTATTTGATTATTTGCAACTGCAACAGTTCCAATTGCCCCATTTACTGAAGCTTTTGTAATTCTATAATTTACATTTTTGTAAGTTACTATATCATCATAGTATTGAATAAATCCAACTGAAGTAGCTTCTACTTTTGATTTCTTTATTTTTACTGTTACTTTATAAACTTGTGTTTTATCATTAGTTTTAACGGAAACATACACTTCTGCATTACCAGCTTTTTTAGGGAACATTACTCCGTTTTTGTCTAAGCTAATGATAGTAGGTGTATTAACATGATAATTTACAATAGCACCTTCTGGTAGATTTGTAATTTCAATTGATTTAGTCTTACCAGCCGTAACAGTGATTGTTTTTGGTACACTTACTTCTTTTTGTTCAGAAACTACCTCTTCTTGAACAGCATCTGGTCCAGAATAAACTGGTGCACTAGTATAAACGATAGCATAAGTTGAAAAACGATCTGTTTCAAAACTTAATTGTGTTCCATTATTTAATACACTAGATTCAAGTTCATCAATTGCAGAATCATGGTATCTTATTATCTGATATGAATAATTTCTTTGATACATACTAGGAATATCAAAAACAATTTTTATAGGCTCTTGAGTATTTACTATATTCATTTCAGATGGAAGTGAATTGTCATATGTTATTGTTTTTAGTAATGATGCATCAAATAAGACTGATTTTTCTCCATTGGTATTATTATCAATGTACGCCTTTAATGCATCTTGCTCTGCTTGTACCTGTGGTTCACTTATTAATAAACGAACATGTACTCTTTCAACATGTGCATTACTCATTTCTGCTGTCAAATCAACAGCATTTAATAAGTTACTATTTCCTACAGAAACATTAACATCTGTTGTAGTTATATCAATTGCAGCACCAATTTCTTTATCTGTTTGAACGATTTTAAATAAATAGGAATTACTATTCCCAATATTTAAAGTAACCCAAGGATTTATAGCACCATTACTTAAATCCACAAGGATAGATTTTTTATCTTCAGATAATGTAGCAGTACAGTTATTTTCTGCAATAGTTATGTTCTCTGTTACTTTACTTAAGAAAGGTAACAATGTAAATTCTCCAGCTTTTACATATACATTATATGTATTCGTAGTAGTTGGATCAATGTTGATTACTGGTGTAGTAGTAACTCCACCAATTGTTTGTGATGCTTCAACTTTTGTAATCGTAATATCTTCATCTGTTGTACCTGTTCTATTTGTGGCAGTAGTAAAGGACCAATTATTTGCATCACCATATTGTGCTATACCTTTATTACTTTCATCATAGATAAAATCTGTTCCAACAGTGACATAATAACTAGAATTATATGATAATGCACTTGGAAGTTCTACTGTTACAAGGCCTGTATTGCTAATCTTAACACGGTTATTACTACTATGAATTTGCATTACACTTTTACCAGTTAACTTATCATATATTGTTAAGTATCCATTACCTTTTTTAACTTTTTCACTTGCTTGGAATGCGATACTTGTCTTTATTGATTGATCAACAGCATTATGAATAGGTGATATGATTGCTGAAACATAAGGATTATTTGCTTCGTAAATAATTGGTCCAAAATATCCAGTTATCACATTACCTGCTAAATCTACTGCACGATAGTGGATATAATTTTCACCATCATTCTTTAAATATACAGTTCGATTTAATAAACTACTAGGTGCTGACCAATTCGGAGAATCTGCATCTGGTGTATCTGTGGTATTTGTTATCATTACTTGTTGGGAACCAAATCCACTATTACCTAGATCAGAAAATTGTATATCCACTCTACTTAAACCTGTTTCAGTACCATTACTTACATTGCATGTTGCAGTAGGTGCAATTTCATCTTTGATAATAGTTAATGTTTTTGTTATTTTTTGTGAATAACCGTTCACACTATGAACAACCAAGCTAATTTTATAAACACCTTCTGTGTCTAATGTAAAGTCATTTAATCCAACTTTAATTTCTTTTTCGTAAGGTTGCCCATCTTTTGTTATTGTATAATATCGTTCTATTGCTTCGTTATATAAGTCATAACTCTTATCATTTATTGTAACAAATTGATCTGCATTTCCTTTGATTATTTTTGATGTAGATAATTCAAAGTCAGCAAATGGTACTACTTTAATGCCTTCTGTTGTATAACTAATCTGTTTTGTAAAAGGTATACTCGTTGCACCAAACTTATCAGTTACAACAAGTGATACTAAGTAAATATCATCTGCATTAATATGCGTAATCGGAGTTGCTGATTCAACCCATTGTGGATTTGGATCGGATAAATTTATATACTTCCAACTATTTTTAGATTGATCTATTCCGTCTGCATCATCAGGATCATATGACATATTAATATAGGTAATTGCTGCACCAGAAGCCACTGATACACCGTTCTCTGTGTCATCTCCTATTACAACAGGAATATTACTATCTTCAGATTCTTCATTAGTAACATTTAAGGAAATAGCACTTCCAGTAACAACGGTATCAAATGCTGCAATTGGTCTACGATTTGCTACGATTGTTTTAATTAAGTTATCTTCATAAAATATTTCGTATTTACCAGGGATATTAAAATTAACATTTAAATCAGAAACATATTGGCCATTTCCAATATATTCTTCAGTAACGTTAGAAAATCCTTCTTTTGTATGTACTACCTTCCATTTACCATTTGGCCAATTTGGATCGATAGTATCATTTGCATCCGCACCTGAAACTACTAGATTAACATTATCTGTAGTTAATACATGAGCAGTATTACCTTGTATCTCGTTTGTATATCTTTCTAAGATGCTATATGCAATTTCGTCAATTTGCTTTTGATATGTATTTATATCTGTAGAATCTGTGTTAACAAAATCACCTTTTAAATCATTTAGTTTTAAAAAGTTATCTGTTTGTTCTTCGTTTTCGTTACTTCCCCAACCAACATAATATACATCATCATTATTTAAACGATTTATTATTTCACTAGTTACCCTAGGATCATCAAAATCATTGATATGTTGATCATTAAGATTTACAATATACTTAAGAGATTCGCTTTCCCATTGTGGTTCACGAATTACTTCAGTTAATGTTTTTGGCTCTTCTGTTGACATAGTTAGATTTTTAAAATCGATACTTGTAAGTAAATTACAGTTATGAGCTCTATAACTTCCTATTGGTCCAAAACCATAAGCACCAGTAGGTTGTATTATTACTTCTGTTTGGTTGTTACCATTTACATTAAAAGATACAATGTCACTATTTATCAGATCCGTTGTAATCGCAGTTGTACTGCCTTTATACCAAACTTTTACCTTTTGTGGTGAAACTTCAATCTTAACCTTACGGTACTTATCGATCGATGAATAAGGTGCTGAAGCTAATTTAGTAAATGCAGGATTATTAGATATTAGTCCTGGATTTCCTTCATGGAATGATTTTGTGTTAACATTACTAAATTTGTATAATGAAATTTCTTGACCTCTACCGGAAGTGCTATATTGTAAGAATAGTAAATAACCTGACATTAATTGGCCATTTGCTGTATAACTTCCAGTAAGATTTGTGTTAAATAAAAATCCAACACCATCTAGTGCGTCATATGCTTCACCTTCTTCAATATCAAATTGGAAGGTTTTTTTCGTTGGGTCATCATTTTCAATAAACATGAAATCTTTATTACCAGACACACCATATCCACGGAATCCTAGATCAGCTCCATTGTTGGTAACGATAATGTGTCTTGGTAGACTATAATATGCATGACCATTATTATTGGCTGGCGCAGTAAGTTCAATATACTCATGTGTTTGTTCATTAATAATACTTGTTGGTACAGTATGGTCATAAGTCCACCATGCAAAATTGCCGCTAGTACCGACATTACTTGCCTCTAATTTTGATACATTAATATTCTCTTCTGAAATATTACCGAGCTTTATTAATGCATTTGTAAGATCTTCTGAAAAATTTGAGTAGTCTACATCAGTTGGACCAACTGCTAAAGCTACGTCAATTTTCTTTGAAACATTTACAGCAATGGAAGGTGCAGTTGAAGCACTAACCATAATCGCATTTGTTGGTAAAAATCCAATTACCATGACTATAATTAGAAAAATAGATAAAATACGTCGTTTCATAAATATCCTCCTTGATTTTATAAATTACTACTTAAAATTAAACTTTTTATTTAAGTAGTAGTTTTTCATACCATTTTACTATGATATTCGACATATAATAACATTTTTTTCTTACAAATTCCTTACATGGGTTAATTGGATTTACTAAAGCATTTTAAAATACTTCATATAATAGTCGTCTATATCTTCGTTTAACTCTTCTTTTAAATATTTTACGTACTTTTTATAAGTTTGTTTGTACTTATTATTATTATTTATTAAAATATACAAATCCAATAAAGCATCATATCCTTGTGTTGAATAATTGTTTATATCTAATAATTTAATCAAAACATTTTCACAAAGATCAAATTGCTTCATATCCTTGTACATAGTGGCAAGTTTAATCGCTAATCTTTCCATTTCCACTTCAATAAAGTATTTCATTTCATTGGTCCAGTCTTCATCTATATCAGCAAAAACTTCTCCATGATATTGGTTAATCCAGTATTCAGCTTGTACTCGGTTATTCTCATGTATGACTTGATTATTTTTAATAAATTTAATAAAGTCTATTAAATCACAAACTCCATCTGCAAAATAAGCTGCACAATTTTTTTTAATAAATAGCTCACTCTTTTTAAAACCAAATTTAGAAAGGGAACTTCGTAATCTGCTTAATGTTACGTAGTAGTTATTTAAAGTGATTGTATTATCATTACTTGATGAAAAAAGTGTTAATATTTCATCACGGTATATTGTTTTGTCGACGTGACAAATTATGTAAGAAAGTAACGTTTTCGTTTTTTTCGTGGTAAATTTCATAATCTCTTGGTTTTCATTGAGCACTTCAAAATTGCCAAACGTTCGTATGTATCTTCTATTCTTTTTTATATTTCCGTTATTAACACTATTTATTAACTGGTATTGTTTTAATACATAATCCATGGTATTTTCAAAATACAAACTATTAATCGGTTTTAATATATAATCGATAGGATGTACTTTATATGCATCAATTGCATATCTTGAATGTGCGGTGACAAATATAATAAGTATATTCTGCAAAATAGTTTGGATATGAATTGCTAGATCAATACCATTCATGGTAGGCATGTCAATATCAATAAATACTATCTCTGGCAAATCATTTTTTATATTTTCTATTGCATTCCAGGCATCCTGATAGGTATTAACAATATTTACTTCATATTCCTTTAAAAAATATTTAAGTTCATTTATAGCATGTATTTCATCATCTATTATAACGATTCTCACTGATAAACCCTCTCTTATCAATTGGTACTTTAAAATATATATTTACTCCACCTGTAGTATTATTTTCGATTTTTAAGGATGTTTGATAGATTCTCAATAATCTTTGATTAATATTAAATAGTCCGATTCCTTGATTATTTTCTATCCCTTTTAGTAAATTATCTATTTTACTCTCAGGGATACCAACACCATCATCCTTAACTCCTATATAGATTTCATTTTTGTATTTTTTTACGTATATATTTATGATACCACCATTCGCCTTTTTACGAATTCCATGATGAATAGCATTTTCAACTAATGGCTGCAATATCAATGGGGGAATCTTAATATTAATATTATCAAGATCATATTCAATATTGATTTTCTCTCCAAATCTTTCTTTCTCAATTATTAAATAGGATTTAATAAATTGGATTTCTCTATCTATTGGAATAAGATTTTCTAGATTTTCAAAATCTAAACTATTCCTTAAATACTGACTAAATTCTATTAATAATTCTCTGGAACGTTCTGAATCTGTCCTAGATATTGATATAATCGAATTTAATGCATTATGTACAAAATGTGGTTTAATTTGTGCTTTAAGAAATTTTAGTTGATCATCTTGAGTACTTACATACATATTTTCTAGTAAAATTTTCATATGTTCTTTTTCGTTATAGTTTTTTATATATCTTTTAGCTATATCTGTTATTCCACATATTATTATAAATAGAATAAGGATGGAAATAAATTCAGTTAACCAAACTGCTATTATACTATTTTGTAATAAATAATCAAGAATGATAAACCATAGAAATATTACATAAGCAATTAATGTTACTCGTAATACTTTCTGTCCTTTTTTATATAAGGTGTATAATTTTTTAATAAAAAATATAGCAAAAATAAAATAGAAGCTTTCTGTTATATTAACAAAATGAAGAAGTCCATTTACGGGTAAGATTATTATCAGGAAAACAAAACATAAACTATATAAATGTATTACAGTTTTCATTAATCGTGGTACTTCATTACGTATTTGGTTTGAAGATAATTTTATGAAAGCAAATGCCATTAATGCTATACTAATATAATTTAGTTTTATTAAGTAATTACTTATTTCTAATGAGTATAATGTTAATAAATAGTACGAATTAATTGTTATTTTTATAATCATGGTAAAACATAGGATTGAAAAATAAAAAAAACCTTTTTCTTTCTTCTGATATATAAATGTACTCAATGAAAAAAATATCATTATTATTAGTATCATAATTAACAAAATATCCCTAAGCAAAAAAACGGTATCAAGTAGGTGCATCACTTGATCTTGATTTTGATACTGTAAATTTTTCTGATTTAGTAGTTCTAGAATATTCATTGATGTTATATCATGTTCAAACTTTAGATGACACAGATATTTATATTCTATCACCATAAAAATATAAAAAAACACCATACTAAATATAATATAAAAAATTTTATAATATTTCTTCATTGATAAACCCCATCGTACATTGGTATCCTTATATTAGTTTATTTAACTTTAAATACTATATTTTATAGCACTAACTCTTATAGTACTTTTGTACTATTTTATCATTTCTTTCTTTTTATTACAATGTGTAATTTCTGTATCGTTTCCTTTATGAAGGATAAAAAAACAAACCCTTCATTTCTAAGAAATAAAGGGTCTGCCCATATTATAAATTATTTATTTAAATTGTTTCTATATTTAAGCGTTTTCTTCTAATATACTATCATTACCTTCTGGAAGAATTAAAGCTAATATCATACCAACAATAGCTGCTAATGCAAGACCAGAGATAGTGACTGTTTCTGTAATAGGAATGCTATCACATCCAATACCTAATACAAAGATTAATGCCGCAATCATAAGATTTCTACTATTACCAAAGTTTAATCTTGAATTTATTAAAATACGAACCCCAACGGAAGATATCATACCATATAACACAATACTAATACCACCTGTAACTGGAACTGGAATACTTGTAACAAATCCACCAAACTTACCTATAATACCAAGAATCATTGCTATAATTGCTGCTATACGTATAACGGATGGATCATAATTCTTTGTAACTGCTAAGACACCTGTGTTTTCACCATAAGTAGTATTTGCAGGTCCACCAAGTAAACCAGCGAAAGCAGTAGCAAGACCATCCCCTAAGATTGTTCTATGAACGCCAGGATCTACCATGAAGTTCTTACCAACAACGGCACTGTTTGTTGTAATATCGCCAACATGTTCAATTAATGTAACTAATGCAATAGGTGCAATTGCCAGAATAGCATCTAATTCAAATGCTGGGGCAAGAAATAATTGAGCTCTAATGTTTGCATCCATAATTGAGATAATTTCAGAATTTCTTACTGGATCTAAATTAACAAATCCTAATGGAATACATACAATATAACCGACGATAATAGCAAATAGAATTGGCATAAGGTTGTAAATACCTTTGGCAAATACAGAAATACAAATAACTGTTGCAAGAACTATAACTGTGACTAAAAGAGATTTTAAACTAAACTGTCCATTATCATAAAATGCACTGTTAATGGCTACACTACTTAATCTTAACCCAATAACAATAATAATTGGCCCTGTTACGATAGGTGGTAATAATTTGTTTACTTTTTCGTAACCCACAAGCTTAATTAATAAGGAAAATAATGCATAAATCAAACCGGCAATAATTAATGCCCCTTTTACGGCAGCTAACTTATCTAAAAAATCAGGATCTCCGATTCTAGACTCACCAATGACTGCAATAATACCTCCCATGAATGCAAAACTGGATCCAAGAAAAACAGGGACTTTTTTCTTCGTAATCCAATGGAACAATAAGGTACCGGCTCCGGCACAAAATAATGTTATGGATGTATTAAGACCTGTTAAAGCAGGCACTAATACGGTGGCACCAAACATTGCTAAAACATGTTGGATACCAAGCACAATTTTTTTATTAAGTGTCTTTTTTTCCATTTTTTCCTCCTAGAATGTTGTTTTTTGGTGTCTCTTTAGACACAAACCTTATCAATATTACAGTATTTTTTCTAATTTGGCAAGCCCTTTTTAAAATTATTTTAAAAAAAGGTGGCATAGGCCACCTTCAATTAAAATTTACGTTATTTTAAACTACCGTATCAACAAAAGATAAAAACATAATAATATTATTTACTATCTCATCATTTAATTTACGCCAACGATGTTGGTATCCACAGAATAATGGGCAAATATAATACATTTTCCCATCGTATTGTACCGGTACATACTGCCTAGGTCTTGTCCCAGTTTTATCAGTCTGAGTACAATATCCACAATTATCACAACGTTTTGATTGATGTACAACATAATTCCTGATTTTATCATCTGCTTTATCCATAGCTTTTAATACATCAGCAAAATATGGTACTCTAAGTCCTATAAACAGCTGATTGTACCGTAGTTCTTCAAATCCAAACTCAATTCCACTATGAGTTCTTTCTGCCCAATTACTTTTAACTTCAGTATCCTTATCACTATGATTTTTAACAAAGTCTAGTGATATACGATTTTCTCGGTTATCAATTCTTCTATAATCGTGAGTTAAAAAGAATTGAATTAATTTATTATATGCATTTTCATCTCCTAAAAGTTCCCTAAATAAGTCAATTGTAAATGGTGAAGCAGTATTAAAAATGCCTCTTGAAAATAAAAAATATGGTTTCAGTGTATTTTCTGCTGAAATTCTTGCTAAAAATTTTAACCCTAACAATGTATCCTTTGAACAAGTTAATATATAGCTGCTATTGTTCTTTTCACATGTTATTAACAGTAAGTTTAACTGTTTTATAAATGTAGATTTTAAGTGTAACTCTTCTGTATTAATAATGAATGAGTCATTTTCTATGAATCCAACCAAAAATACATTATGTAATGTACTAATAAATTCATCTAGTTTTTTTAACATACTTCTCATTTTAGTTACTAAATTAGGCCTATTATTTTGTAGTTCCCAATCAGTATAACTATCATCAGGTAATAATTGTAATCCAAGAATTGTTGGATCTTCATACAACTTAAGATAAATATTTAATAAAAACTCATAAGCACTTTTTTGTTGATCTATAGATACTTCACTTGTTTCTACACAATAAAATGGTGAATATGTTGCTATATAATTATAAATCATTCGCTGGGCTTGATTATTAAAATCTTGTCCAATTTTATTTATCATAATTAATCCCCCCCTAATAGATTTTTATTACTTTAACTATGATAATTAAATTTCTTTACCACAACTTTTACAAAATTTAGCATCTTCGTCATTCAAACTTCCACAACTTCTACATCTTATCTTTATAACTTCCTTTTCATTGTGTGAATGAACCAAATCATCAACAACATCAATATTGCTAATAACATCATTAATCATATTGCCTTTGGCTTCGTTAAATGGTTTTAAATCTTCCCTTGCTTGATCTGGATCAAGTAACAATCCAGAGCCGGCAGCCCCTTTTGCTCCAATATTTGATACAAATGTTCCAGCAATCATTAATATCATACCAATGATTGCATTATTAAAGGACGGACCATTACCGCTAAATGAATGACTGCTAACTACGTTTGAAACAGATACAAATACTGAC
>JARBTX010000068.1 GCA_029239975.1 Anaerocolumna sp. | reverse complement strand
AAAAAGTAACGCAACATATCGTAAAAAAAATGAAAAATCCATAACTATAATTTCACCATTAGATAATACGGTTATAGGTTTAGTACCTGCTCTAACACAAAAAGAGGTTGATACTATAATTCACACAGCAAAAGAGGCTTTTCAGAGTTGGAAAAACGTCCCACTTAATATAAGAGCGGAGATATTATATAAAGCAGCTCATTTGTTATTACAAAAGAGCGACGAGTTAACTGAATTAATTGTAAAAGAAATTGGTAAGGATAGAAAAGGAGCTTATTCCGAAATTACTAGAACTGCTGATTTTATTCGTTTTACTGCTGACACTGCAAAAAGTATACATGGGGAAAGTATTCAAGGTGATACCTTCTCAGGGTTTAATAAAGAAAAATTTGCAGTTGTAACGAGAGAACCAGTAGGCGTTGTATTAGCCATATCACCATTTAATTACCCTATAAATTTAGCAACATCAAAAATTGCTCCTGCACTTATAGCTGGCAATACGGTTGTATTTAAACCTGCAACTACAGGTAGTTTATGTGGTATTGAATTAGTAAAGATCTTTGAAGAAGCTGGAGTACCAGAGGGAGTTCTTAATATTGTTACTGGTAAAGGTAGTGAAATTGGTGATTATATTGTAACTCATCCAGATATTAATTTTATTAATTTTACTGGAAGTACTGAGGTTGGAATTGGTATCTCAGAAAAAGCAAATATGGTACCTTTATTAATGGAATTAGGTGGTAAGGACGCTGCAATCGTACTAAAAGACGCAGATTTACCTTTTGCAGCTAAAAATATAATAGCTGGTGCATTTTCTTATTCTGGTCAACGTTGTACTGCAGTGAAACGAATTCTAGTAATAGATGAAGTGGCTGATACTTTAATAAAACACTTAAAAGATGAAATTAAAAAGTTAACAGTTGGAAATCCAGCTGAAAAACAAGTAGATGTTGTACCACTTATTAATAATAAAGCAGCTGATTATGTTTGGGATTTAATCGAAGATGCAAAAGCAAAAGGTGCAAAATTAATATTTGGTGGCAAACGAGAAGGTAATCTTATTTACCCAACACTTTTTGATTATGTAACAACTGAAATGAGAGTGGCTTGGGAAGAACCATTTGGACCAGTGCTACCAATTTTAAGAGTTAATAACGTTGATGAAGCAATTAAACTAGCAAATCAATCAGAATATGGCTTACAAAGTTCAGTATTTACTGAAAATCTTAGTGATGCTTTCCATGTAGCTAGTAAGTTAGAAGTTGGTACGGTACAAGTGAATAACAAAACAGAACGTGGTCCTGATCATTTCCCATTTTTGGGTGTAAAGAAATCAGGTATTGGAACACAGGGAATACGTTATTCCATAGAAGCAATGACAAGATTAAAAGCTACTGTAATTAATTTGAATCATTAATTAAAATAATAATAATATGCCAGTAATTATCTTATATTTTAAGGTATTACTGGCTATTACTATATACATAAACAATTATATTGTCATAAATTAAAACCATAAACTTACTTCGTCAAGTTTGTGTTGGGCTACCACTAAACTTGACATAGCCAAAAAAGTAGCGCAGAAATGAGGAAATAAATGAATAATAAAATTCAAAAAATAACTCCAAACCTATGGTTTGATAAAAATGCAGAAGAAGCGGTCAATTTTTATACTTCAATATTTAAAAATTCTAAAATTCATAGAACCATAAAATATGGAAAAGAAAGGCATGAAATTGACGGTCTAACAGAAGACAGTATTATGACGATTGAATTCGAATTAGACGGACAAGTATTTGTAGCATTAAATGGTGGACCATATTTTAAATTTTCAGAAGCGATTTCATTTATTGTAAATTGTGATACGCAAGAAGAACTTGATTACTACTGGGACAAGTTATGTGAAGGTGGAGATGAGAGTGCCAGAGTATGCGGGTGGTTAAAAGATAAATTTGGTGTATCTTGGCAGATTGTACCTACAATGCTAAACGAATGGATTAGTGATAAGGATTCTGAAAAATCAGCAAGGGTTATGCGAGCAGTTCTAGATTCAAAAGGCAAATTAGATATACAGACTTTAAAAGAAGCATACGAGAGAAGTTAATGTTGTTATTCTCAACCCAAGTTACCCTCTAATCAAATAATACCATTATAAAATTCCATTATAAAGTACCAGGTTATTAAGTATTAAGTACCATTGGTTAAGTACCATTATTATTCAATATCATATCTAATTCATTTATTGTAATTCGATAAATATATATTGCAATACAATATGTTTCGTAGTATAATAACAGAATATTACAGAATTTGGATGAATTTGGATATTAAGGATTTGGATACCGTAATAATGTAAACCTTATATTTATCTTGGAAAAGGGGTGCTTTGTTTTGAATTACACATTTTTATCGCGTTACTTAAAAAGTATTGCTATTTTAATTGCAATAATGGTTATCATCTTTTATTTTGGTATGATTCCAGATATGATTAAGGATATGGCTATAAATTTTCCTGTGTTTAGTTATTTAGTTAAACCAGGTATTATACTCATTCAGATTAGTGTAATTCCTATTATTATTGCATTACTGTCAACTTGGAAGATTTGTACTAACGTTCATAAACATCAATTCTTTTGTGTTTCTAATTCGAAATATTTATCAATCATAGGTAATTCGGCTATGTTTGATACGATATATTGTTTCGGTTTTAGTTTATTTTTATATAAAGTTAGGGCTTATAATGCTGGTATATTTATTCTTTCAAGTATCGTTATATTAATGGGATTAACCGTTAGTTTCATATCTTTTTTATTAGCAAAACTTACAAATGAAGCAAACGCTGACTTATTAAATCGTAAAGCGATATAAACATTTCTTTGGTTTAATATAATTAGCATGTATTAGATACTAAAAATAAGAGACTAGTGTAATGAAATTTCTTACATGGTCTCTTATTTACTATTTACTTTATGATTTTGAAATTATTTAGTATGCTCAGAGATGTTTTTTAGTGCATCTTCGGCATTGTGTTCAAGTCCAGGTTCAAGACATATATCACCTAATGCTACAATACCAACTAAATTATTATTTTCTACTATTGGTAGTCTACGTATTTGTTTTTCACTCATAATAGAAGCAGCATCAGTAACATTCATATCTGGTTTTCCAAGTGTAAGTTCTGTTGACATAATGTCGCAAACTTTTTGTTGTTTGGAATCTTTACCTTCTGCAACAGTTCTTAGAGCAATGTCACGATCTGTTAGAATACCAACTACTTGTTTATCTCGACAAACTGGTATGGAACCAACATCGTGTTGTTTCATTAATTGAGCAGCTTTTTCAACGGAATCATCTGTATCTAGACTTGCTATATCTTTCGTCATAATATCTTTTACTAGCATATAATCACCTCCAAATATAGCATTCCCTGTATCCGATTTTTTATCAGTGTTATATTTTTCAATACTCCATATCCAGCATTCAGTCCATTCATAAATTATTAATTGGTATATTATGATTTAATATCATGATTTAATATAATAATAAAGACATTTATAGTTTATAGAGTATTCATTAAAATCTTAATTTTTTATTTTTGAAACTGGATTTATTGTTATATTTAAATTATTATCATCAACATCTTCATCACTTATGATACTAAATATATAACTTTTTAAAAAACTATCAGGTGACTCATACCATAATTGATAACCTTTCGTACCGATAACATCTTTTGCATTGAGATTTTCAGTTCCTGAAAAATATCTGACATTTAATAGTTTCATAATATCAATCATTTCTTTTAATTCATCACTAGAGTACTCAGATTCAACTAACAATCTCTCTGAAGTTTTTTTATTGGAAAAACTAGTAAAGTATTCCTCTGAGTATGTGGAAAAGTTCCTTAAATTTTTATCTTTTATATTTTTTTTCTTTGCCCATGCCTCAACATCTACTTTACTAGTAGAATAATTTGCAATATCATTTTCTGAAAAATTAAGGACACCATATTGATGTGGATACACGGATAATGCGCCAGAAGCTACATCGTATAAGGACTTTTCTCCTTTTTTATCAGAACTAATATCTTGAACATGAATGTGACCACTGAATACTAGATTGACTTGATTTTCTTTCAATAAACCTAGTAATTGGCCACTATTATCTAATGTATAACCTTCTTGTATTACTTCGTTATGATTTAATATATTATGATGCATTACTGTTATGATTTTTGCTCCCTTTTCATTTGCCATATCACAACAACGATCAATCCACTCAAGGGTACTTTTCGCTAAAATACCATTTGTTTCTGGTATTCCTAAGTTCATATTATTCTTGTACTTATTCGTATCTAACATTAAAAACCATACGTCAGTAGTAGGAGTAACTAGATAACTTAATGTTTTATCATCTCTTGATATAGCCTCATCAAAACCAAAAGAAGCATATATTTTACTAAACTCATTTTCATCAATCGTTTCTGCTATATATTGCTTCTTATCTCTTAACTCCCTAGCCCAAGGATTAGAAATATCATGATTACCAGGTATTACATAAACATTCGTACCGCTTTTTTCAATTGCTTCTAATTTCTTAGCCAAATCTAAATGACTATCTTTTTCTCCATTATTTGTAAGGTCGCCACTAATAATAAGCACGTCTGGATTTTTATGCTTTATATCATATGCGAATGCATCAATAATCTCGTCGATATACTCGATTTGTTTCCCATTACCGGAAGAGATATATCTTTGATAGGCATCTTTTTTATCGGTAAGTTTATCGGAAAAATTGTGAACATCTGTTGCAATAAAAATGGTCGTATCTTTACTTGACTTTGGGGTAAAGGGCTTGTCGTTTGGATTATTTCTTTTATAAATCGTGAAACAAATAATTACAACTGCTACGATAATTATATATGTAATAAATTTCTTGGATTGTGGTTTGTTGCTATCAGAATCAATATGATTCGTATTTCTTAATGTCATGTTTTATACTCCTTTTTTGATGTGAATGATTTACTAGTATTAACTTAAGGTACTTACACAATATCTCCTTTATTTATAGAGTAATGCATTCATTATATACACCTAACAACGAAATATCAATGAGTTCTTATGATATAAACTATATTATTATTCATTCGTTAATCTACAATATAAATAAACAAAAATATGTCAATTTACTATAGCTATATGGTAATAAATGTATTATGATAGTATAATTATAAATAAAGTTGTTTTATTAGTTTATGTATTTCTTAAATCTTAATTCTTATAATAAAAGATTCAAATGAAAATATGGAAAAAACGAAAGAATACTTATAATGAGGTGATTCCAATGGATATGATTACAATAAAAAACTTAGCTTTTTCATTATTAGGTGAGAAAGCTAGTCATGGCTGGAAAGAAATTGGCAACAAATACTATCACGGAGAACGTGTTGCTACTTTGGCTGTGAAATTAAGAGAGCTAATATTTCCAGGTGACAATAGTAAGGATGACATTTTAACTGTGGCAGCATGGTTTCATGATATCATGAATGGAAAGGAAAATCATGCAACCGTAGGAGCTACAAAAGCTAGAGAAGTACTACAGGATTACTGTACAACCGAAGAATTAGATGAAATATGTGCAATTATTTCTGTCCATGATGATCGTTATTCTGGTCGAGAAACCTACAATCATCTTATTAAACTTCACCAAGATGCAGATCATTTAGACCATTTTGGTACCTATGATGTTTGGATGTCATTTTTATATGCAGTACCGCATGATATGAAATTTCATGAAGTAATCGATTGGTTAGTTCATGTTAGACCCACACAAGATGAGAAGTATCGTAACGAATTAAATTATAATCTTAGTAAAAAAATCTATGATGAAAAGGCTGAATTTTTAAAAGAGTTTTCTAAGCGTTTTCAGGTTGAAGGTTCTGGTGGTATTTGGAATGAAGATTTAATTAAGGAGAATAATTATGAATGAAAAGATTATTGGTGTAGGAAATACCGCAACGGTCTACGAATGGGATGAAGGCAAGGCATTAAAACTTTTTCATGAAGGTTATCCAATCGATTCTGTAGAGCGTGAATTTCATAATGCTGCAATGATAAATCCTATGCCATTTCATAAACCGTGCGCATATGAAATTATTACATTGAATAATAGATACGGAATCATTTATGATAAAGTGATGGGAGAATCCTTACTTGATTGGGTTTTAAAAACTGGTGATTTACATACTTGTGCTGAATACATGGCTAATCTACATAAAGAGATAGTTCAAAATCAAATAGATAATGTACCAGATTATAAGGATTTTCTATATTGGGGTATTAACCAAAGTAATAAAATTGATGCCACTATGAAACAAGATGTTTTTAATAGACTTAAAAATTTACCAGAAGGGAATTCTCTATGCCATGGAGATTTCCACCCGGGAAATATTATAATATCAGATGGTCTGGCTATGATTATTGATTTTATGAATGTTTGTAAGGGCAATTATCTGTATGACATTGCACGAACCGTATTCCTTGTAGAATACACACCAATACCAGAGAATATAGAAAATAAAGAACAATTAAGAAGCCTTAAGAAAGCATTAACTGATTTATATCTTGATAAGATGAAAATTACACGAGATATGATTCAGGATTATCTTGACATAATCACCATTGCTCGAACCGGTGAATGCCCGGATGAATAATCTTTGATAACACTTGTACTTAATTTAAACAATAAAATCTATTATATTGATAAACGAAATCAGTTGTTAGGTGAAAGAAAACTAGTTAACTTAATTTACATAATAATATTATGTAAATGTCATAAATTTTAAAAGGAGTACATTTATGAAATACTTTAAAAAATTAGTTGGTGAACGTATCTATTTATCACCTATGAATCCAGCAGATGCTGAAACTTATACTAAATGGTTAAATGATTTAGAAGTAACAGATGGTTTAGGCAATTCAATACGTATTACTTCCTTAGATAATGAGAGAGCATGGATTCAACAAAATTCAGGTCAATATGAATTTGCAATCGTAAGACTTGAAGACGATAAACTTCTTGGAAATTGTGGATTTCATAATATTGATCATTTAAGACAATGTAGTGAGCTAGGCTTATTTATTGGGGATGAAGAAAATCGAAATCAGGGTTATGGAGCAGAGGTTTTGAATTTATTACTTGATTATGGTTTTAACTACTTAAACTTTAATAATGTTATGTTAAAAGTATTTTCGTTTAATGAAAGAGCAATCAATTGTTACAAGAAAGTTGGATTTAAAGAAATTGGTAGAAGGCGTAAGTCTTATTATGTGAAAGGTAAATTCTATGATGATGTCTTTATGGATATTCTAAAAGAAGACCGAATTAAGGATTAGATAAAGGTAAATGTTAGATAAAATTTTAAAGACTCTAAATTGTCAATACAATTATTCGTTTGATGATATAACACTTCATCGTGATATGATTGGCTACGTATGTATCGTATATAAAAGTGATAGGAAATATATCTTTAAACTTTTCCGTGAACAGTATACAAAACAAGCATTGCAATCTACTGAAATTATGGAGTATTTATCAAACTGTGGCTATCCAACAGCACAAATTATTAAAACAATGGATGATAAACCATATTTTATATTTCATGACGAAGGAAAGGAACGCGTCGGAATATTATATGAGTTTATAGAAGGAAATGAACCTGATAAGAACATAGATACCAAATTAATTGGTAGACAAACTGGTTTACTCCACAACATAATGAACAAGTATAACAAAGAATTAATAAATCATAACAAACCTTTTTTTATTAATCGATATGTTGATATCTTAACAAACATGAATTATCCAGATGTTCATGAATTTAAAGAATATGGAGATTTATTATGGAATCGAATCTCTACTTGTTCAACGGGATTTTGTCATGGTGATTTCCATACCGGTAATATGTTACGAAATAAGAAAGGTCAATATGTGTTATTTGATTTTGATGCTTCAGCTTATGCATTCCCTATATATGACATAGCAGTTATATGTGATATGACCAATTACTTTTCACTTGAAGATTATATGTATGATGACACATCACGTATGTTAGACCGATTCTTAAAAGGATATAATGAATTTAATATTATACATGATAATGATATCCAAGGAATTTATGATTCTATCGCTATAAGACATTATGAAGTACAAGCAACAATTCTAGAAAATCTAGGAGTATCTTGTATAGATAAAAATTTTATTGATGAACAATTAAATTGGTTAAGGAAATGGGTAAGGTTAAGTAAATAAGATTTATGAGGGGATGGATATAAATTATGCTAAAAATCAAACGTATGAAATCAGAATGTGAAAGACAGTTCTTAAAAAATAATAGATTCTATTTTTTCATGACAATAATTGCTTTATTTTTATGCGCCATCCTAAATATATGTATGGCATTTATGTTAAAATTTTTTATTGAAGCGGTGGAATATAAAAGTATGCAGATATTAAATAGAGGATTTATAATTGTAATCTTTTATATTATAATATATGCATTATTTGGTATATCACAAACGAGATTTAAAAATACATATATGAGAAAAGCACTTTCACAATTTAAAGATTACATATTTGAGAAAATGTTAAATAAAACAATCTCAGACTATGGAAATGGTATGTCATCTAAATTTATATCTGCATTTTCCAATGATTTAAATTCCATAGAATCGAATTACCTTCGCGGGACATTAGACTTGATTCTAACCATTATGCTCTATATTGGTGCTATTATTGCTGCACTATATATGAAATGGACTTTAGCTTTACCAATTATTATTGTATCAATGATATGCATTTCTCTTTCTTTAATCTATGGAAGAAAGTTAGTTAGTAAAGAGCAGGAAACTTCGAAAGAAAATATGAGTTTTGTGGCTCAAGTAAAAGATTTATTAAATGGTTTTATCGTAATTAAAAGCTTTAAAGCCGAAAAAGAAGTCTTAGAGATATTTCGTAAACAAAATACGAATTTGGAAGTATCGAAACAGGGTAGACGTGTAACATCAGATACGGTATCTATATATGGTGATATCTCATCTATCGTGGTAAACAGTATGATTTTTGGTCTAGGATTTTTATATGCATTTAACCAATGGATGTCAATCGGTATGGTTATAGCATTTATTCAACTTGGTAATTATATATTAGCTCCAGTTAGAAACTTAGCACCTTTAATTAGCAATCGAAATGCAGCAATAAAATTAATTAATATGTTATCCGAAGCGATAGAAGAAAAAGATGAAAAACCGGAAGGAATTCGTCTTTCTAATTTTCAAAAAGATATTGTTTTTAAAGATGTTAGTTTTTCCTTTGAGAGTGAGAAGTTAATACTAGATCATCTAAACTTAACCTTCGAAAAGGGAAAAAGTTATGCAATTGTGGGTGGAAATGGTAGTGGCAAATCGACTATTCTTAAAATGCTCCTTGGATTTTATAATAAATATAAAGGAGATATCTTAATTGATGGTATTCAAATAAGAAATGTAGATTTAAGTAGTCTATATGATAATTTATCCATTATACAACAGGATGTATTTTTATTTGATAGTACAATAAAAAACAATATCACTATGTTTGCTTCTTTTGATGAGCAAAAAATAAATGATGCTATAGAACAAGCTGGTTTAGCAGCATTAATAGCAGAAAAAGGAGATGACTATTCTTGCGGTGAAGAGGGTAAGAATCTTTCTGGTGGTGAAAAACAAAGAGTATCCATTGCAAGATGTTTGGTTCGTGGTACACCGATATTATTAATGGATGAAGCTACGTCAGCTTTAGACAATAATACTTCTTCATTGGTCGAAAATGAAATATTAAGTATTGAAAATTTAACAAGAATAATTGTTACACATCGTTTTAATGAAACTACTATGAAAAAGTTTGATAAAATATTAGTTATGAATAAAGGAAAAATCATAGAAGAAGGTACTTTTGATACGCTTATAAATGATAAAGGTTATTTTTATTCCTTATATAGTGTTGCAGAAGCGGAGTAATAACAAATAAAAAATTTAGTTAAAAAAAGGATTCAAAATGGATGCAATGAAAATGGATGAAGTGAAAACGAATGTAATAAAACAAGTATTGGAACATTGGGGATTTACAAACTGTGATATCATACATAGGTTTGATGTATCCGGTAGTAGGCTTGTAGAAAGAATCAGAACAGAAAATGGAGATATTATCCTAAAAGGTATTCCAACTAATACAGATGAAAAGATTATTATAGGAAATACGAACGCACATTTATATCTCGGGAATCAAAAAGGCCTAGCTCCTAAATTAATCCTATTACCAGACGGTAACACCTATATAAAGGAAAATGGGTATTATTTCTATGTAATGGAATTTGTGTCAGGCAGACAATTACAAGAAACTCCTGAAGATGAGTATTTACTAGGACAAGCTACAAAGAAATTACATGAATTAACTGATTATGAAAATTTATGTTCCTTTGATTGTGAAACTGAAAAGAAAGTATTTTATGAATGGTTTCAAAATCTTGAGTTTAAAAATGAATTCGATAAAATCTTAGACAACTTACCAGATTTTAGTAAGTACCCGCAATGTTTTATACATACAGATGTAGGACCACATAACGCATTACTTAATAACGATGGAAAAGTAGTTTTCGTTGATTTAGATGATGCCGGTTTAGGTTCAAAATATATTGACTTAGGATGGGCATTTATCATGCAGTTTGTTGATTTTAATAAAGAAACTCATGAGATGAAATATCGATTTGATTTAGCAGTAGCATTTTTAAAAGGATATTATGGTGAAACTACGATAACAAAAGATGAATTAGATATGATTTGGAGTGGAGCAATTTATATGCATATCTCCTATATGCAAGTGTATGGTCCTGATGCGGTTTGGTCTTTATGGCAAATACTACAATTCGGTATTGATCAAAAAGAAAAATTGTTTCATATGTTATAGTTTTCTAAGAATTAAGTTACTATTAAATTATTTACTAATGATAAGATTAACTTTAAGCAGTTATATAAATATTTTTATAGAAAGTGTGAAAGTATTATGGAAGTAAGTATTTTATTATTTGACAATTTTGAGACTCTAGACGCCTTTGGTCCAGTTGAAATATTGGGAAAAATAGATAACTATGTTATAAAATACTATTCCCTAAACGGTGGAATTATAGTTAGTGCTCAAAATACTCCCATCGTAACGGAAAGAAGTGATATTATACCACCCAATAACTTACTAGTAATTCCAGGTGGTATAGGTACGAGAGAATTAGTGGATAATAAAGAATTTATTAATAAATTAAAAGTTTGTGCAAATGAATCCAGTTTCTGTCTAACCATATGTACTGGTTCTGCATTACTAGCAAAAACTGGTTTACTGAATGGCATTCATGCTACATCCAATAAAAAGGCGTTCGACTGGGTAAAATCAGTGAATGAGAATGTGGATTGGATTCGCAAAGCTAGATGGGTAGTTGACGGTAAGTTCTATACTTCATCTGGAGTATCGGCGGGAATGGATATGACACTTGGATTTATACGAGATCAGTTTAGTGAACAACTAGCGAAGGATATAGCGAATCATATTGAATATATATGGTATTCAGACTCAAGTTGTGATTTATTTGTATAATATAATATACAACACCAAAACTTAAAAAGAATTAGAAAAGTATTAGAAAAAATAATTAGGGATACAAAGGAGTGATATTATGGAAGAAAATAAAATGAATCCTACAACAATCGATGAGTATATTATGCAATTTCCACCTGAGATTCAAGAAAAGTTACAAATCCTTAGAAGTGTTATAAAAGAAGAAGCGCAAGATGCAACTGAAAAAATAAGCTGGGCTATGCCAACTTTTTATTTACATGGAAATCTAGTTCATTTTGCTTGCTTTAAAAAACATATCGGGTTTTACCCGGGTGAAAACGGCATTGCAGTCTTTAAAGATCGATTTCATGATTACAAATATTCAAAAGGTGCTGTTCAATTTCCAATTGATAAACCAATACCATTTGATTTAATCCGAGAAATCGTAAAGTTCAGAGTTACAGAGAATATTAGTGAAGCAGAAAAAAAGAAAAAAAGTAAATAGATACAAAGAAGAATAGGGGGAAAAGGTATGTTATTTACAGGTCCGTGTATTATCACAAATCAAGTAGCAACCGTATCAAAATTCTACGATATGGTACTTGGTACGACGTCTGATATTAATGATGTCCATACAGTAATTGAAACAGAAGGTGCTAAGTTAATTATTTATTCAAGAGAAGCTGCGAAAGAAGATATGGGATTATTGTTTGGAGAGGGACCAAGCCAAATTATCCTTCAATTTTTAGTGGATGACGTTGATGTTCATTATGAAAAATTAAAACAATTAGACGTTCATTTTATCAATCCACCGAAAACATATCCTTGGGGTGGTAGATCCATGCAATTTAAAGACCCAGATGGTAATGTAGTGAATTTTGCATGTAATGTTAAGTAAAATATATGATTTAATATTACACGTATATATGTATTAATTTATAATTAGCTCTAAGAATATTCTCAAATTAGGTTCATATGATATACAAAGATATCAAAACCATAATTAGGAGAGGGTTCGTAATTTATGAAAAATAAAGAGCTAAGAAAAATAATTATTAATGATATGTGTTTTTTGTTCTTTTTTATTATTGGTATGATTGAAGTTACGTTAGGAGCAAAAATTATCTATATTATATTATTTATTTTTATGGTTATCCTTAACTACTTTGATATCAAAAAACTTAAAAAAAATGAGACAAATAAGAAGTGATAGGTGTTAATTTATTTTTTGATAATTAAGCACTTTCCTTTTGGACAAGCAATTATTTAGCAATAACACTATTGATAACAGTATAACGAATCGATTAGCTTACATTATTTGGATATAAGGATTCGTGAATCAATTAGCTTATACTATTAGGATTTATGGATTCATGAAGCAATATAATTATATAATTATTCATGCTAGAATGGATGGATTAAATACCTGGATAGAACATAAAAACCACATAGATAGATTTAGAAAAGGATTTTTTTCTTTTTTCTTGAATAAAGAAAAGGAAAATATGAATGGGAGATGACATATGTTAAAAATACTATCAATCGGCAACAGCTTTTCTCAAGATTCAACTACTTATTTATATGATTTAGCCAAAAATGATGGTGTAGAATTAAAAGTAGTAAATCTTTATATAGGAGGTTGCTCCTTAGAATTACATTGGAATAACATATTAGAAAATAAAGCAGATTATGATTATCAACTTAATGGTGAAAGTACTGGTAGGTACGTTACAATTTCAGAGATCTTATTAGAAGATGAATGGGATATTATCACCCTGCAACAATGTAGTGGGTTTAGTGGTCTTATGGATACCTATTATCCGTTTGCAAGTAACTTATCAAACTATGTAAAAGAATATGTTCCAAAAGCAAAACAATTTGTACATCAAACTTGGGCTTATGAAATTGATTCCGATCATTCACAATTTTATTATTACGATAACAATCAAGATAAAATGTATAAAGCATTAACAGAATGTTATAAGAAAATGGCCGAAGACTTATCACTGGATATCATTCCATTTGGTGATGTAGTTCAGACATTACGTACCAAACCTTCTTTTGATTATAGAAATGGTGGAAAGAGTTTATGTAGAGATGGTTTCCATATGCATTTGGTTTACGGTAGATATGCGTTAGCAGCAACCTGGTATGAATATATCCTTAACGGAAATATAGTAACAAACGGCTATCAACCACCAGAAATTGATGGTGTAAAGATAAGTGAGGATGAAATTAATCTTATTAAAGAATGTGTTCATGAAGTAGTAAACTCAAAGCGAAAATCTAAATAAAATGATTTTACGATTGTTAAGCATATTACAAACGGACTGATAAAGAAAATTTATTCTATTACAGGAGATTCAAATGTTAATTATAGATAGAGTCAACATGATACATTATATGTCAAAAGATAATGCACCAGCTGCAAGATGTAAATCTGGTGATACTGTTATTTTTCATACATACGATTGTTTTCAAAATAAATTATTACCAGATAACGCATCGATTAAAGCGGATTGTCCATCTTTAAGTAATCCTGCAACAGGACCTTTGTATGTTGAAGGAGCATTACCTGGTGATACATTAAAAGTTGAGATTCTTAATATCTTAGTTGGACCTTTAGGAATCGGTGGTAGTGAACCTATTGGAACTTTCCAAAATAAAATGGTAGAACCAATTGAATATAAAATAAAACGGATTCAAGTGGAAGATGGATTTGCACATATTTTTGACAATCTCTCTGTTCCAATCGAACCTATGATAGGAGTTATCGGCGTAGCACCTCTAGAAATGCCTATACGAACCATCATTCCTGGCAATCACGGTGGAAATATGGACTGTAGACAAATTAAGAAAGGTGCAACTCTATATTTACCAGTATTTGTTGAAGGAGCACTTTTAGCTATGGGTGATCTTCACGCACTTATGGGTGATGGAGAAATTAGTGAATGTGGTTTAGAGATTGAAGGTAGTGTAGAAGTAAGAATTAGTATAATACCTAAAACCGGACGAATTGCACCTGCTTTATGTGTCGATGAAAAATGGATTACTATAGCTTCCAAAGAATCTTTAGATGAAGCAGCTAAAGAAGCAACTAATATGATGGCAGATTTCTTAACTAGTCAGGTTAATCTTAATCCATACGATGCCTCATTATTACTAAGTCTTTGTGGAAATTTAATTGTATGTCAAAAATGCAATTCATACAAAACGATGCGAATGGAATTATCACTTGATATATTAAATCAATTGGAACAAAAGCCTGAATTAATATAATAAGTTCAGTAAAAAGGTAGTAGTAAATAGATTATGTATCAAATATTATCTATCAAATACTATATTTCAGTGAATGAAGAACTTAACAATAATTATAAGATCAAAAAATGGTGCTTTTAAAATTGAAGCACCATTTTTTATAACAAGTCCGTGTATTAAGAATAAAAATAATCGTTTATAAAATAAATCGTGAGTTTCTTACTATCAATTAAAACAGAGTATGAACTACTTAATCTAGACTGCTAAGATATTCTTCGAATTCTGTTTCCGATTTATCGTAATAAACATCAATATAAGGTAAATTCATAACAAAGATTAATCCAAGTAGCGTTTTAGCATCAAAATAAAAGTTCCACTTGAAGTTTTTACTCTCACCTCGGTTATACATTTTGTAGCTGCTTTATTAAATTCATAAAGATCATTAGCAGTTTTAAAAATGACTGTTTGACTCTTCAAATATACCACACTCCTAAAAATAGTTAAGTTAATAGTTACAGTTATAATGCTTGTTAATATATGGTAACAGTGATATTATATTATTATTGTATTTTTTGTTGTTACATGAATATAATTTAAATTCCGATATATTATATATTTTTGATTACTAACTACATATAATTTCTTCTTAATTCTATAAATGTAATCAATATAGTATCACTAGTAATTTGATTTGCCCTATTTTTATTATAAATTTATGACTATAAAAATTCAAATATTCATATCGGTTAAGTATTATATACAATACCATATATCACCAAGGCTGTCAGTGGATTTTTTATATACACTATTTTCAATATTCTGTTTTTACATGTAATAGTCTCTATTAAGCGGGTTTTGTACATGAAATAATCTCTAATGAGCAGTTTTTATACATGAAATAGTCTCTATTATGCAGGTTTTATACATGAAATACTCTCTATTAAGCAGGTTTTTTATATATAATATACTTTAATAAAATGGTAACAAAAATTGTAGGAGGTACCTTAAGATGATCATTGAAACAACAAATCTTAATAAGACATTTAAACAAGCAGTAAAAAAACCAGGTTTAGCAGGTGCTCTAAAACACTTAGTTTCACAGGAATATGTATCAAAAGAAGCAGTAAAAGATATTAATTTCAGCATAAATGAAGGTGAAGCTGTAGCATACGTCGGACCTAATGGTGCAGGTAAATCTACTACAATAAAAATGATGACGGGTATTCTACATCCTACATCCGGTAAAATACAAGTATGTGGAATAGAACCTTATAAAAAGAGAATGGAGAATGCAAAGAATATTGGAGTCGTATTTGGACAACGGACTCAATTATGGTGGGATATACCAATACGTGAAACTTACGCTTTATTAAAAGATATTTATGAGATTCCAGAGCAAATTTATAAAGATCAATTAGATATGTTAGTTACACTGTTAGAAATGGAAGAGTTCTTGTATTTACCAGCAAGAAAATTATCACTTGGTCAAAGAATGCGTGCCGATTTAGCTGCCTCTTTAATACATAAGCCTAAAATTTTATATCTTGATGAACCCACAATTGGCCTTGATATTGTTATAAAGAAAAAAATTCGAACGTTTCTAAAGGAATTAAATCAAAATAGCCGAACTACCATACTTTTAACGACTCATGATTTAGAAGATATAGAAGATATCTGTGAACGTATTGTAATTATTGATAAAGGGTCATTGATATATGATGGCAATTTACAAGAGGTGAAAGATACATATGCGAAAAAGAGAGCAATTACAATTGAAGCAACAACAAAAATATCGGACGCTAATCAACGGCTAGCAGCGTATCCAGAATTAGAATATGAGATGTTAGAGAACAACAACGGGATTAAGATTTATTTTGACCGTTTTGAATATAGAGCAACTATGCTTTTAAACCTATTTTCACAAGACTATGATATTCTAGATTTTAAAATTGATGAACCAAAAATCGAGAGTGTTATTATGAAAATGTATACTGGAAAGTTATAATGTTAAAAGGGGTAATCAAATGCGTAAATTAAAAAAATATATAACATTAATGAAAACTTCAACGCAACAAACCGTTGCTTACCGTTCCAATTTCTATATATCTATTGCTTCCACTGTATTGCTATTTATTTCATCCTTTTTTTTATGGAAATCAGTATTTATCGGTAAAAGTACAGTTGCAATCTACTCTTGGGACAATATGAAAGGTTATTTATTGGTAGCTTTTATATGTAATACCTTATTATCCTGGTATTCTGAATCTGCAATCTCTAGAAAGATTTTAGATGGCAGTGTCGCAATGGATTTAATAAAACCATATAATTTCTATTTTGCAAGACTTGCTGAAACCATTGGATCAAGTGTGTTTGAAGCTCTTGTAATCGCAGTTGCATCCGTAATTTTAATCATTGTTCTAAGAATCCCATTACCAGTGAATCTAATCACTTGGATATGTTTTTTTATTAGTGTATTATTAGCATTAATTATAAAATTTGGTGTTGTTTATCTATTTTCCATGTTTGTCTTTGCGACCACATCCGCTATGGGTATTCAATGGGCACGTGCTGCTATTACCAACTTACTTTCTGGTGGTTTGGTACCCCTTGTCTTTTTTCCGGAATGGTGTCAGGTAATATTTCAAAATATGCCGTTTCAGTATATCGTATCATTTCCAGCGTCTATATTCTTAAATCAAGTAAATATACAGCAAATTGGTATTTCATTTTTAAAAGAACTAATCTGGATTGCTTTATTATTCTTGTTAGGGAAATGTTTATTTTCGATATGCATTCGGAAAATTACCATATATGGTGGTTGAAAATTATTATGTATAAAAAATAAAGAATGGAATGTAAATCTAATGCTGGACTGAATATTTTAATTTGTTACAGTGAATTATTATTAAATCATAACTACAATAAGTACAAATTCATAGTAAGATAAGCATATGGGGGAATAACGATGAAAAAATTAAAGCGGTATATTTATCTTTACTGGCGATTTATTAGTCAAGACTTAAAAAGATTACTTGAATATCAACTTGACTTCTTCATACAATTAATTGCAACTTTCTTAATGCAATTTGCAGGTTTGGTAACTATCTGGGGTATATTTACCAACATACAAGAAATACATGGTTGGGGTTATTGGGAAATAGTCTTAGTGTATTCCATGATGTATTTTTCTATCGGTTTTGCTGAAATATTTTTTGAAGGGCCATGGTCTATAAACAACCTATATCTGCAAGGAAAAATGGATTATATGTTAGTAAAACCACTACCTGTGGTATTCCAAATCTTCGCTTCAAAGATAGGTTTACATGGTATTGGGAATGTATTAACTGCTTCCATAATTCTAGTAACTGCATTTTTACATGTTTCAGACCATATTCCCTTACTTCATGTCCTTATCTGCCTATTACTATTTATCATTGCTCTACCAATCAAAGGAGCAATTATATTAGCAGCAAATTGCATCACGTTCTGGACGAAAGCTCCTGGAAATGCTTTCGGTAATTTTATACATACCATTGGTGAGTACACAAAATATCCAATTACAATTTATCCAAAAGTGATTCAATTCGTAGTTACTTTAATAGTTCCTTATGCTTTTTTAAGTTTTTTTCCAGCATCCTTACTGTTAGAGAAGGGATTTGGTGCTAAAATTATGTGGTTCGTTCCGATAGTATCCATTTGTAGTATTTATTTATCTATAAAGCTATTCCGCAAGGGGTTATCCTTATACGAGAGCGTGGGAAACTAAAATATTTGTCATATCAGCTGTATTGGAGAATCATAGTAAAATAATACCCGTTAATTATTCGGTAAAAGTACCTTTTGTAAATAAAACATAACTTTTAGTATTTTATAATGTCAATTCTTTGAAAGAAATAAATAAATTGGAATATTTTTTATTTATTTGAAAAATACTATGAACGTTGAAAAAATTTATGAACTGAGGTGCTAATTATGATAACAAATGTTAAATTAACTCAAAAAGAAAGAACATTATTAGAAGACCAAAAGAGTCACGAAGAAATTTGTATTTTAAAATATTCAAATTATGCTAATCTAGCATGTGACCAAGAATTAAAAGGTATTTTTAATAATAACAAACAACAAGAACAGACTCACTTAGATACTATCAATCAACTATTAAATGGACAAGTTCCTTCAATGAACAGTGGTAGTGGTTCAAGCCAACAAGGACAATCAGGGTCATCTAGTAGTTCAGGATCCAGTAGTCAGGCTTCATCCAGTAATTCAGCTTCAAGTAATTCAGCTTCAAGTAGTTCAGCTTCAAGTAGTTCAGCTTCTAGTAGTTCTTCATCTAGTAATTCTTCATCTAGTAGTTCAAGTGGTATTCAAACTACAGATAAAGATTTATGTACTGATATTTTAATGACTGAAAAATATGTATCAAGCACATACAACACAGCAATTTTTGAATTCAAAGATCCACAAGTTCGTGATGTACTAAATCATATTCAAAAAGAAGAACAACAACATGGCGAAGCAGTATTTAAATATATGGAAAGCAAAGGATTATACACTCCACAATAATTAATATGTTAATAACACCAAATTACTATTGTAAAACTGCAAGATAGTATTTGGTGTTATTTTTATTAATATACATATTATGGTAGTTATTTCTTATTACTTGTTGTATAATGCTATTACATAAAATTTGAACTTTGAACAATTTAATGATAAAAAGTACACCTTAGTGGTTTCGCATTTATTTATTAACTGTACAAATGAAAAAGGAGAAAATAATATGAAATTAATATATGGAACAGGTAACCCAGCAAAACTTGAATCCATGAGACGTGCTTTAGTTGGTTTAAATCATGAAATTATTGGATTAAATGAGTTAACTGATGCAATACCCCAAGCACCAGAAGACGGATTAACTCCACTTGAAAATGCACGCAGGAAGGCACTTTTTTATTACAATTATTTTAAAACTCCAGTATTTTCTTGTGATTCTGGGTTATATTTTGATAATTTGCCATCTGAATTACAACCAGGTGTACACGTAAGAAATGTGAATGGAAAATACTTATCAGATGATGAAATGATTGATTATTATTGCAACTTAGCAAGACAATATGGACATTTGAAAGGTCGATATCAAAATGCCATTTGCCTAGTTTTAGATGAAAACCATATATATGAGAGTATGAATGATGACTTATCAGGAAATTATTTTCTAATTGCAGATAAACCACATCAAAAAAGAATCAAAGGATTTCCACTTGATAGTTTATCTGTACATATTCCTTCTGGAAGATATTATTACGACATGGAAAATGATAATGTAGTTGAAGTTGAAAAAGGGTTTTACAAATTCTTTGAAGATATATTAAAGCACTATTAATTTGATAAGAAGGAGAGTAAAATGAACAATAATACAATTGAGACAAATCAATCAAATGAAAATTTAAATGAGAGTATTACACTTAGTACAATTACAATCAGAGAAACAGCGGAAGAAGACTTAGTAAATGTAATGGAACTATGGAATAATGGACAGGTTATGAATTACGTTGGTTTTCCAGAAGGTCTTGGAACAACCTTAGCAGAATTAAAAACCTGGTTACCTTGGGCTATCAATAAACCACTTAGATGCCATTACTCCATTTATGAGCAGGATTTAGGTTACTGCGGTGAGACCTTTTATGATGTTGACGATGTACATAAATTAGCATCTTTAGATATAAAGTTATTACCAAAAGCTTGGGGAAAGGGAATTGCATATCAAGGACTTCATTATGCTATTGAAAAAGCATTTATCGTAGGTGGTGCAGAAAGAGTATATGTTGACCCACATCCAGATAATAAAAAAGCATGGAATTTATATGAAAAGTTAGGATTTAAAAATGACAAACGTCCTGAGTTTTTAGAAGATTGGGATACCTATTTAGAAATAAAGAGAGAAGATTGGAATTAGGAACTTTAAAGTTATTATAACTATAATGCAAAATCATTAATAAAATCACTTTCAAAATCATCTGTATATATAGTAAAACAGCACTTCGATTCTGTACATATGTTCGAAAATATGAACTATTATATTGTTTTTACACATGGTTTATGGTAAAATATGTAACATAGGACAAGGTATATATGTTTTACTTTGAACTAAAGTGTAACCGTATCCTTTAGTTCAAGCATAGAGCTTAGTTTATTTATTTTATCATTTATAATGGAGGGTGTTTACATGGAACAGGTACGTGTTATTCGTATCCCTGAATTAAAAGTAGTAACTTCAGGGCCAATTACGAACATGGAGGAATTTGAAGCTTTTGATAATTGGTGGTCATCCATAAATACAAAAGATTATATCACTCCACGTGATTTTATGTGGTTTAATGAACAAAAGCAATGTATGGAGTGGGTTTTTGCTATACCAGATGGGTGCACTGATTTCGATAAATATCAACTTGTTGTATTTCCAGGCGGACTATATGCCGTAGCAACTTCAAAGGATACAGAAGAAGACAGTGTAAAAACTAGGGAAGAAATTAATAACTGGGTATTAAAAAGTGATTGTTTTGAAGTATCTACAAAGGAAAATGATACTTCCTTGCGATATCCAATGTGCCATGTGATCACACCAAAAGTCTTCAAAAAGAACATGGGGTATCATCTATCCGATCAATTTATTCCAATCGTAGTAAAGTAAATGCTATAACTTTATATGATATGACTAAATATTTTTAACTGTTGATGAATGTTGTTATTTACTGTATTCGAAGATTTTTTTATATACTAAGAAGAGGTGATTTTAATCGAAACGAATTTTATCATTATTGATGGCACACAAATAGCATATACCGTTTGTGGTAGCGGAGATCCCATAATCCTTATACATGGTGCAGGAAGAAATAAAGAAATATGGGAAAAATTTGGTTGGGTGGAAGCTCTAAAAGAATATTTCACAGTAATAGCTATTGATATTAGGGGGTACGGTGAAAGTGATAAATCATATAGTCCAGATTTTTATCATATTGATAAGATTCTAAACGATATTACTAGCATAATAAAAGCTAACGGTTTTAATGAATTTTATTATTTTGGACATTCCTATGGAGCAACCATTGGATTGCAGGCAATAGCAAAAGGATTGCCAATAAAAAAAGCTGTACTAGCAAGTGCTGCCTTTGGTGATCAATTTTTTAAAGTCACTGTTCCAATTTGGATAGATGAATATACGAAAATGAATGATGCAAAAAATAAGAATGAATTTCATCGTCTTAATCTTTCAAACGAAGATATTGAGTGGATGAAAGAGAATGACTTAGAGGTATATCTTGCTCAATTCAAAAGTTGGCATACCTGGACTGGCGTAAAAATGGAACAAGTTAATGTTCCGTTAGCAATATATACAGGTACTAACGATAATAAAGATGTATTAGAAGGGATTAAAAATAATACAGGTGAGATGGAACATTACCACATTAAAACTATGATATTTACTGGGTTAAATCATGCTGAATTGGTAGAAAAGAAAGATGTATGTCTAAATTGGATTTTAGAGTTTTTAGATATTAAATCCTAACTATAAAATAAAAAACGCTTATATAATTTAAAACTAATATTTCACATCAATTACCACATAAACATCAACTATCTCGTTATGTCACAGTTTATGCGGTAATTGATGTTTTTTTATTTTTATATAACCTGTAATATTAAGTTTACAAATTATTTATGTCAATTGGTCATATACAGGACACATTAAGCGTTTATATTATAGTAAGTAATATGCTATTTTAGTGATATTAAAAGAAAGATTAATATGAGATTAAGTTTTCATTAAACATTAGTTTTTGGGCTATTTACATCTTGTTTCGATATAGTCAATACTGTAGGATATAAATTAAGGAACAGATGGAAGAGCAATTAAGTAAAACATTAATATACTAATATAGCAAATAGCGAATAGGAGACAATTATATGACTCATGAATTTAATTTAGAGAGTTATCTTACAAATGGTGTTGAAGATATTGTAAAAGGTATTTTAAAAGCCACCTTAACGAATCCCAAAGAAAGTATCTTCATGGCAAAGTATGCTATAGCAAGTAAAGAATCTGTAAAACTACGTAAAAGTGCTGAAGAAAATGGTGAGCATATACCACCATTCTTGATTGCTAGTATCACTAGTAAATGTAACCTTCATTGTGCTGGATGTTATGCCAGGTCAAATCATTCCTGTGTCGATAGTGAAGAGGTAAATCAATTAACTAGCGAAGAATGGTTTAAGATATTTAAAGAAGCAAAAGATATGGGTATCGGTTTTATACTACTTGCTGGTGGAGAACCTCTGATTCGTAAAGATATTATATTAGAAGCAGGAAAGCTTCCAGAAATTCTATTTCCTGTATTTACAAATGGGACTTTGATAAATGACGAATATCTTCAGATATTTGATAAGTATCGAAATTTAGTACCCGTTTTAAGTATTGAAGGCAGAGAAGAAAAAACGGATGAACGACGTGGTGAAGGAGTATACCAAAAACTAAGCTCGGCGATGGACTTATTAAAGAAGAATAAAATACTTTTTGGTGCATCTGTGACTGTGACTACTGCTAATATAAAAGAAGTAACCTCGGATGAATTCTTAAAGAAACTCTCAGCTAATGGATGTAAGGTTGTCTTTTATGTTGAGTATGTACCTGTAACCCACGAAAGTAAGGAGTTAGCAATCGGTGATGTTGAAAGAGAATATCTATCTGATACATTATACCAACTAAGAGAACAATACGAGAATATGGTATTTATATCATTTCCAGGTGATGAGAAAAGTTCAGGTGGCTGCCTTGCAGCAGGAAGAGGCTTTTTCCACATTAATTCTCATGGTGGTGCTGAACCTTGTCCATTCTCACCTTATTCCGACATTAATGTAAGAGATACCTCTTTAAGAGAAGCATTAAAGTCGAAACTGTTCTTAAGATTAAAGGAAAATAACATATTAATGGAAGACCATATCGGAGGATGTATTTTATTTGAACAAAAAGAAGTTGTTGAAAAATTGTTAGCAGAATAATCGATATATTTTGACAATGTACAACAACATCAATTATTATATTATTATAAGAAACTTTTTACTAAGTAATCTATTAACCATATTTTTATACGCCAATACAAAAAGAATAAAAACACAAAGAACAAGGAGAAAAAATGAAATTAGCTTGGAAGGAATTACGACACAATAAAACGAAATTTATTTTAATTGAAAGCATCCTGATATTAATGATTTTTATGGTCATATTTTTATCAGGACTAGCAGGTGGACTAGCAAGGGCAGTAAGTGCATCCATTGAAAATGCTGATGCAGATTACTTTATAATTAGTGACAGTTCAGAAAACTTAATTACCATATCTAGTTTGTCAACAGATAAACTAGAAGAAGTCGCAGTCATGACAGAGAATAAGGTGACTTCTTTAGAAATACAAAGAACCACTTTGATTCCATCTGGGACAGATACGAAGTTAGATGTTACATATTTTGCGGTTGACCCTAATAGTTTCTTAATGCCTGAGATAACGGAAAGTGTGAAAGAAACAGAAACGACTACAACTTACAATATAGTATTAAATGATTCCTTTAAGGAAGATAATGTTAAAATCGGAGACATTGTAGAAGATTCATCATCAGGATTAGAAATGACAGTTATAGGATTTACCAAAGATCAAATGTATGGTCATTCACCAGTTGGATTTATATCCACAGATGCCTATACAACAATGAAAAGTGAAATTAATCCATCCTATGAACTAAAATATCATACCATTGCAGTTCAAGGTTCTGATGTTAAAAATATTAATATTGATGGTTTAGATATTGTAGATAAAGCTACTATTGTTAATAACATTCCAGGTTATTCTGCAGAACAAGTAACAATTAACATGATCCTTTGGGTTTTAGTAGTGATATCAGCAGCTATTTTAGGTGTGTTTTTCTATGTAATAACAATACAAAAACAGAAACAATTTGGAGTTTTAAAGGCAATTGGAATGAATATGATGGAATTAACCGGAATCATAATAAGCCAAGTTTTTATATTGGCAATCATCGGTGTAGTAATCGGCAATTTATTAGTTTTTGGTATGTCAGCTATGTTACCTAGTAGTATGCCTTTCTATTTGAATGAAACTTTTGCATTACTGGTTTCCTGCGTATTTGTGATTATTTCATTACTATGCAGTTTAATATCAACTCGCAGAGTAGCAAAAGTTGATCCAATCATTATCATAGGAGGTAACGAATAATGAAAAAAGACTATACACTACAATTAAACAATATATCAAAAAAATATAAAGATGGGGATCAGGAGAATCTTGTACTAAAC
>JARBTX010000067.1 GCA_029239975.1 Anaerocolumna sp. | reverse complement strand
CGATGGTAGCTGTCACATCATGATCTATTCTTATGAATGGAATATCTAATGTCTCCAATAAGTCATAAACTACCATTTCTTTTATAAGACGCCCATTTGAATCCGGCCTTGTGGTATAAAAAGTTGGGTCAATGTATAGTTTGTCCATAGTTTTCTCCTCTTGCAATGATTCATAAAGAACTTAAAAATACACAATCATTATAATGTAATAAACATGTAATGTAAATAAAGCAAATGATTTATTGGGTTAAGCAGATTCATCTTATTAATTTAAATAACCTCGTAAATTTAAATTCGTTCTAGTCCATTGATTAGAACGAATTTTTTTATCTATTATTAATGAAAGATAATAATATAAGAAAAATTTAATTGAAAAAAATAAATAAATGGTAGATAATATAATACTATATGAAGTTAAAATTAGAAGAATTAGGTAATTGGTTCATATCGGTTAAAGTGATGGGAGATAAAATGAAGGATAAGAATATATTATTCAAATATTTATATAAGTATAAGTGGAAATATGCCTTAGGGATACTTACATTGTTTCTTGTGGATTTTTTAAATCTTTATATACCCCAATTTACTGGAGAAATAACGGATGGTTTAACGGGTAAAACATTAAGCAGGAATGGATTATTAATAGGAATTGGTGAAATTCTTTTAGTTGGAACACTTCTTGCAATTGGAAGGTTTTGCTGGAGATATTTTATATTTGGATCAGCTAGAGCAATTGAATATGAATTAAGAAATGATATGTTTGCCCATTTAGAAAAATTATCAATGGGTTATTATAATAAAAACAAAACTGGAGATTTGATGGCTCATTTTACGAATGATCTAAATGCCATTCGTATGTCTACTGGCCCCGCTGTAATTACATCTTTTGATGCAATTATTATGACGTTAATGGTATTAACGAAGATGATTATGTATGTTGATATGAGACTTACCTTACTTGCGGTTATACCATTATTATTTATTGCTGTTGGTAGTGTTTACTATGGAAAGGCAATTGAAGAACGTTTTTCTGAGAAACAAAAAGCATTCTCTGACTTAACAGATCAAGTTCAGGAAAGTATATCAGGTATTCGCGTTATCAAAGCATTTGTACAAGAAAGAAAAGAATTGAAAACTTTTGCCAAAGCAAACTTAGAAAATAAAGACAAGAACATGAGAGTAGTCAAACTTCAAGCTGTTGTAATGCCATTGCTTGACGTTGTCATTGGAATATCTGGGTTATTAACGTTAGTTTATGGTGGGTATTTAACCATAAAAGGTGAGATTACGTTAGGGCGTTTTATTGCATTTAATCAATACATAAATATGTTAGTATGGCCTATGATAGCAGCTGGCGATAGTGTAACCTTTTTCTCACAAGGGGCAGCTTCTTTAAAGAGAATTCAGAATATATTCAAAGAAAAGCCTGAAATATTTGATGAAGATACCGTTAAAAATATAGATCAAATCCACGGAGAAATTGAAATTCATGATTTGAACTTCCGTTTTACCGATGAAACTCCTGAAGTTCTAAAACATATTTCACTGAAAGTGGATAAAGGTAGTACGCTGGCAATATTAGGTCGTACAGGCAGTGGTAAAACTGCCATAGCGAATCTACTACTTCGTATGTATAATGTTAAGAGAGGTGCTATTACTATAGATGGCCACGATATACGTGAAATACCGTTAAAAACATTAAGGGAACATATTGCCTATGTGCCACAAGATAATTTTTTGTTTTCAGATACTATTTGCAATAATATAGCGTTTGGTTCAAACACCAATGAATTGGAACTTGTTCATAAAGCGGCAAAAGATGCTTGTATTCATGACAACATTATGGAGTTTCCTTTGCAATATGAGACGATGGTAGGTGAACGTGGTGTAACCATATCTGGTGGACAAAAACAGAGAAGTTCTATTGCAAGAGCATTGATGAAAGATGCTCCAATCCTTATATTAGATGACGCTTTATCAGCAGTTGATACCAATACAGAGGAGCAAATACTAAAGAATCTTAATGCAAATCGTGTAGGGAAAACAACAATTATTATCGCGCATCGTATTTCTACCATCCAAAATGCAGACTGCATTCTTGTTCTAGAAAATGGAGAAATGGCTGAGTATGGAACGCATGAAGAATTATTAAATCAAAATGGTATCTATGCTAAGATGTATGAAAAGCAACAATTAGAAAAACAATTAGAAGCAGTATAAAGTGAATGGTAGCTATAAGTTGAAAGTATATGAAACACGGTATCTTTTGGTTTGATAGCTGTTTGGTAAGAAAGGTTAAATCATATATGGCGAGTAGAAAAGAAATCGATTATGAAAAATCAATAGGCAGAAGCGTCCTTATACGTCTATTGGGTTATGTAAAACCTTATTGGCACTTAATGACTATTTCGTTAATACTAGTATTATTTATTACTGGATTTGAACTCTATCGTCCGATCTTAGTTGGTGATGCAATCGATATTCTTTTGGGGTCAGGAGAGTTTAGTAGTGTTAAGAAAATAGGAATAGTTTATTTATTCGTATTGATTGGAAGTTTTTTGTGTAACTTCTTACAAACTTGGATATTGCAATTAACTGGGCAGAGTATCATTTATAATATTAGAGAAGAAATTTTTGAACATATTCATAAACTTTCTTTGCGATTTTTCGATATTACTCCAGTGGGTCGTATAGTAACAAGGGTGACCAATGATGTAGAAGCATTAAATGAAATGTATGCTAATATATTAGTTAAGTTATTTAAAAACACCATTAAAATCCTTGGTTTAGCAGTAGTTATGTTAAGTTTAAATATTAAATTATCTTTATATGGATTTATGCTACTACCTGTTATTATAGGACTCACAATTTTATTTAAAACAATATCTAGAGCAACATACCGAGTGGTTAGAACAAAACTAACAATAATTAATACATATTTATCAGAGCATTTATCGGGTATGAAATTGATTCAGATTTTTGCAAGAGAAAAAGAAAAATATGAAGAGTTTAAAGATAAGAATAAAGAATTGTACCTGGCAAATTATAAAGAAATGATGGTATTTGCAATATTTAGACCATCTATTTATTTACTATCCATCGTATCCCTTGTCATTATAATTTATGCAGGCGGGGTATCGGTAATCAACGAATCTATTACCATTGGAACGTTATATATCTTTATACAATATATTGGATCATTCTTTGAACCTATACAAGAGTTGGCAGAACAATTAGGAACACTTCAATCAGCCATGGCATCTGCAGAAAAGATTTTTACTATTATTGATGAAGATCCGTTGGTAGTGAATCAAGCGAATCCTAGACAATTACCAGAAGTGAAAGGTCGTATTGAATTTGAAAATGTATGGTTTGCTTATGAAGGAGAGAATTGGATTTTAAAAGATGTTAGTTTTGTTATAGAACCTGGAGAACGAGCAGCGTTTGTTGGAGCTACTGGAGCAGGTAAATCATCTATTTTAAATTTGATTGGTAGATATTATGATATACAAAAGGGCAGAATTACTATCGATGGTGTAGATATAAAAGAAATGAATACAGATCAATTAAGAGGAGCCATAGGACAGGTACAACAGGACGTATTTATATTTACTGGAGATATTAAGAGTAATATAAGATTGAAGAATGATGATATTTCAGATGAAGAGATTAAAAAAGCGGCTAGATATGTAAATGCAGATAGTTTTATTGAGAAATTAAATGGAGCGTATGAAGAAGCAGTAACGGAACGTGGTGCAACACTATCAGCAGGGCAAAGGCAATTATTATCCTTTGCAAGAACGTTGGCATATGATCCTGCCATATTAGTAATGGATGAAGCAACAGCTAATATTGATACAGAAACAGAACAACTCATTCAAGATGCATTAGAGAAATTGATGGATGGTAGAACCACAATTATGGTTGCGCATCGACTATCAACAATACAACATGCAGATAAAATAATTGTAATGCATAAAGGTGAATTAAGGGAATCTGGAACACATCAAGAATTACTGAATATGGATGGAATATATAAAAAGTTATATGAATTACAACTTAGGTCACAAATGGCATCCTAGGTGCAATGTTTAACATATAATGCCAAATACCATTTGACATTATATGTTGCTTATATTATAATTCATAGCATAACTCTTTGCGCTGCAATTAAATCTACAGTACAAACTGAGCAAGCAATGAATGGAAGAATTCATTAGCCGGGCTGTGTATAACAGCAGCAGATGAAATACTGCATCTGTGGGACAGTAGCATGTTCCATAGGTGTTTTTTTTATATGTATTTTAGAATTTAACGTTTTAAAAATAATTGTTAGGATATGATTTAATATGTAAAGATAAGCTATCTTATTAAGGGTACAATAAAGATAGTTGTTATATTAATATGTAGTGTTTCTTAAAGTAGATCTTATTTAGTATTTGATAACATGGAGGGTGGCATGACAAAGTTATTGGTAAAGTTATTTATCAAAGATTATGAAAATATAGAGAAGTCAAAAGTACGAACAGCGTATGGAGTGTTTGCTAGTGTAGTGGGAATTATTTGTAATATTATTTTGTTCGGTATAAAAATTTTAATTGGATTATTTATTAACAGTATATCTGTTATGGCAGATGCTTTTAATAACTTATCCGATGCGGCATCATCTATTATTGGTCTGGTTGGAGTAAAATTAGCAGAAAGACCTGCTGATAAAGAACACCCTTTTGGTCATGGAAGGTTTGAATACATTGCAGCATTTGCAGTTTCATTTATTATATTACAGGTTGGGTTATCTTGCTTTAAAAGTTCTTTTTCTAAGATTTTAAAACCAGAAACGGTAGGTTTTAACTGGTTTTTGGTATGTATTTTGGTTATATCCGTACTGATTAAAGTTTGGTTATCCATGTTTAATAGAACTCTTGGAAATCGTATTAATTCTAGTGTAATGAAAGCGACAGCAACGGATGCATTGGGAGATGTGTTAGTAACATCATCCACTATTATTTCTATTCTAATTGGTAAGTTTACTGGGTTTGCCATTGATGGCTGGATGGGTTTAGTTGTTTCGGTATTTGTATTAATTGCAGGTTATAATATTGCCAAAGAAACCCTAGAACCGTTACTTGGCTCGGCAGTAGATCGTGAAATTTATGAAAAAATAACAGAAAAAGTTGAGAGTTATAAAGGAATTGTAGGAAGCCATGATTTAATAGTTCATAATTATGGACCAACTCACACCATGGCAACGATACATGCTGAGATACCAAATGATGCTAATCTTGAAGAAGCACACGAAATTATTGATCTTATAGAACGAGATGTATTAAGAGAAATGGGAATCTTTTTGGTTATTCATATGGATCCAATTGAGATAAATGATGAGAAAGTAATTGATAAAAAGATTATGGTTTTAAGAATTATTAATGACATTGAACCACAAGCGAATATGCATGACTTTCGCGTTGTAAATGGAGATACACAGATTAATTTAATTTTTGATTTAGTGGTACCGTATTCATATGATGAAAAACAAGAACAAGATATATTGCTTAGAATCGAAGAAGCTATTAAAAAAGAAGATCCTAGATATGAAGTTGTAATAACAATAGAAAATAGTTTTATAGCAGAGTAACATAATTTTAAAATCCGAATATAGTAATATCATAAATTTTCTCTTTGCACTGCTAACGCTATAGCGCTTCTACAGTACAAACTGATCAGGCCATATTATATTTGGAGCCGGGCTGTATAACAGCAGCGGGATGTGAAAACACCTGCGGGACAGTAGTTTACTACATGTTTCCGTGGGTGTTTTTTTCTTACCCAAAAGTGGCTTGTAGTAACTTATCTGTATCGAACTAATGGGAAGAGAGAGTATTTGGGGGTATTTGCTTGGAAGATTATAAATCTATTTATTCCAAAGGGTTGACTACAGAACAAGTATGTGAATTACAAAATCAATATGGAAAAAATGAAATAGCAAAAGTTAGAAACACTTTTTTCTCATTGATTTTAAGGGCTACCTGTGAACCAATATTTTTACTTCTATTGTTTACTTCTGTTATTTATTTTTTACTAGGAGAAGCTTTAGAGGGTATTATTATGTTGGTCTTTGTGCTTGGTATAATAACCATGGATGTGATACAAGAATGGAATACCAATAAGACTTTAAAGACTTTGAAAGATTTATCAATGCCTTATGTTAAAGTTATTCGTGATGGTTTAGAATTATTAATTTCTACAGTAGAACTAGTACCTGGTGATGTCATCCTTATAGAAGAAGGAAATCGAGTTCCAGCGGATGGGTTTATCTTATATTCTCATGATTTTTGCGTAGACGAGAGTATGTTAACAGGGGAAGCGGATGTAGTATATAAGGATAAAACACGAATCGATGAAATAGATACCCAAGATACTTTAGTTGAAACTATGGAGTATTACATGAAAAATTATTGTTATGCTGGTTCGATGGTTATAGGAGGTAATGCTATCATCCGTGTTGACAAAACTGGAGATGAAACAGTATACGGTAAAATAGGTGTTGGCATACAAAATTCACAGGCTAAGTCCACACCATTGCAGAATCAAATGAAGCAACTTACTATTACTTGCACTTGGATTGCTTTGTTTTTATTTCTTTTAGTAAGTATAATTACCTATCTTAATTTAGTAAGTTTTAATCAAAAAGATAAAATTATTGAAAGCTTACTTTCAGGAATTGTTCTTTCCTTATCCATGATACCAGCTGAGTTCCCTGTTATTTTAACTGTATTTTTATCAATGGGTGCATTGCGTTTAACAAAAAAGCATGCATTAATAAGGAGATTACCAGCTGTGGAAACATTAGGGGCGGTATCCGTTATATGTATCGACAAAACTGGTACCATTACAAAAAATCAAATGACAGTTGAAACCACCTTTTCTTATCAATGTGATGAGTCCTGGCTTATACAAGTTGCAAGATTAGCATGTGATGAAGTACCTTATGACCCTATGGAAAAAGCAATCTTAAAATATTGTGATGAAAAAAGATTTGAAACAAATAAAATAGGTCCAGGTAATTTAATAAAGGGGTATCCATTTAGCCAAATAACAAAAACAATGGCACATGTTTGGAAAATAGATAATCGTAACATAATAGCTGCTAAAGGTTCTTTTGAGTGGATCATTGAACATTGTTGTTTGGATAAAATAGTGAAAGATAACTTAAGTGAACAGGCGTTATTGTTATCAAAAAGTGGGTTAAGGGTGCTTGCTGTTGCATATATGGAATTGAATCGTAGTAGCGATATTCCTGCTGATATAAATGATTGCCAATTTATGTTTTGTGGTTTCATAGGATTGTTAGATCCACCAAAAGAATCAATTATTTCGGATTTAAAGAAGTGCAATATGGCAGGAATTCACGTAATTATGCTGACTGGAGATAATGGAGAGACAGCAGCTTCCATAGCAAAGAAGGTAGATTTTCCTGGCGATGAAACTATCATAACTGGTTATCAGATGAATCATATGGATGATGAAGAATTAAAATTAATAGTAGGGCGAGTAAATATATTTGCTAGAGTAGTACCGGAGCAGAAGCTTCGTATCGTAAATGCGCTAAAGTCGAAGGGAGAAGTAGTAGCTATGACTGGTGACGGAGTAAATGATGCTCCAGCACTGAAAAATGCCGATATTGGGATTGCTATGGGACTTCGTGGTTCAGAGGTAGCAAGAGAAGCAGCAGATATCGTTTTATTAGATGACAATTTTTCAACTATAATAGAAACAATTAAGGACGGAAGAAGAATATATCAGAACATTCAAAAAGCTATTGGATACGTATTCACAATCCATATACCAATTGCATTCATTTGTTTAGCTGGTCCATTACTTCATATTATACCTAGTAAGTTGATGTTACTTCCATTGCATGTAGTATTACTTGAACTGATTATGAATCCGACATGTTCCACTGTGTTAGAGCGACAACCAGCAGAACCACATATTATGAATTGTAAGCCACGAAATGCTAGAGAGAAATTACTGAATCATAAGATTATATTAAAAAGTACAGTTCAAGGTGTAATGGTATTTATCAGTTCCTTCTTTATCTATTATATTTATTTAAATCTATTTGAGTTCAATGCATCCTTATCCAGGACAATGGGGTTAAGCGTTTTGGTTATTTCAAATGTTTTTTTAATTCTTGTTAATTATTCAGAAAAGGAGTATGCTTACCAAGCGTTTAAACTATTAAAACAAGATAGGGGCATCCTGTTTGCATTATTATCTACTATTATATTATTAATCACTATTATATATAGTCCATTATCTAAAATACTTATGTTAGAAGCAATAAACATAACTCAATTATTATTATCTATTGGGCTTTCTGTCATCTTTATATTTTGGTATGAAATCGTGAAATATATAAGAAATTATTCTATTACTCATAAAAAAATAAAAAATTTAAAATAGTTTTAGCTCAAAATAAAATGTTACAAAAGTGTTAATTATGTTAAGGAAAGCATTGATTTTACTGAGAGTCATGTAATAAATACGTAACAATTAAGAGAAGAAATATTCCACAATATAGAAGAAAGTTGGTTAAGTTTAAGTCTTCTTCCATTATGTAACTGTTGAATGTGCCTAATATGTATGTTATTATCTACGTGTAGCTTGATAGTAATTGACAAACAAACAACAGTCAATCACAAACAGGAGGACAACAAATATGAAGAAACTAATTGTTACAACTTTATTAACTCTTACACTAGCAACGTCTACACTTTATGGCGGAAATGTTAATCCATTTAGCACAAATACTACAGCAGTTGCTTCTGCAGCAACAGCTACTAATATAAAGTTAAGTAAACCATCCATTTCCGTTAATAATAGAACTTCAAACTGCACTAACTTAAACTTAAGTAAAGTAAGCGGTGCAGATGGATACAAAATATATCGTTCCGCATCCAAAAATGGCGACTATGAATATATTGGATCAACTAAGAATTGTAATTATAAAGATACTGATGTAAAAGGATCTAAAGTATATTACTATAAAGCAAAAGCTTATAAAAATGTAGATGGTAAAAAGGTTAACGGTAAATATTCTAATAAGCTTTGCGCTACCCCTATCGTTACCAGTGTAAAATCCAATGCAGATATTCAAAAGATTATAGATAGTTTAACAAATAAAAATACAACGACACAAACACAAACAACTACAAAACCAACAACAACTACTACCAAGCCTACAACTACAACAAAACCAACAACAAGTCAATCTAGTCAAACTTATGACAGCAGTTATGCAAGCCAAGTTCTAAAATTAGTTAATGTAGAACGTAAAAAAGGTGGTTTATCAGAACTTACAATGTCTCAAGCACTTGTAGCACCAGCTAATCAACGTGCAAAAGAAATCGTTCAACAATTCTCTCATACAAGACCAAACGGTACACAATGGTCAACTGTGTTAGATGAATTTAATGTTAAAGTTCAAACTGCAGGTGAAAACCTTGCATATGGTTACAACACTCCAGAAGCAGTAGTGGAAGGATGGATGAACTCTCCAGGTCATAGAGCAAACATTATGAATGGTAACTTTAAGAAAATCGGTGTTGGTGTTTATAAAGATAGTAAGGGAACAGTATACGCAACTCAGTTATTCTCTAACTAATAACATCTAAAACTATAATTTATATCGTAGTATGAAATAATGAATAAAAAAGGAATTCTTAACTAGAGCAGTGATATGACTCTCATAAGTGGGATATTAGGTCTCACTTATGAGAGTCAATCACAGTTTTAGTTTTGAATTCCTTTTTTTATTTACGAACTAGATGAATATGATATTTTACACATAATAATAGGACTTGCTTTATATATTAAAACAAGTCCTTATAATAAACATAGAACACCTTATAGGGGAGATGTGCTATTGTTATTGTTTCTATAGATCCATTATAGTTCCATCTGTTGAGATTGTCACAACTTGCCAAGGAATCATTTTGCCGCTATTTTTAAGTGCAGTAGTAACTGCATTTACAATACCACCACAGCAAGGAACAACCATACGAACAACAGTAATGCTTTTTATATTATTATATTTAAATATTTCTGTTAATTTTTCTGAGTAATCACCTTCGTCTAATTTTGGACAACCAATTAATGTGATTCTATTCTTTATAAACTCTTTATGGAAATCTCCATAAGCATATGCAGTACAATCTGCTGCGATAAGTACATTTGCTCCATCGAAATAAGGTGCATTTACAGGAACTAGTTTAATTTGAATAGGCCATTGATTTAACATAGAAGGCATTGCAGTTGTTTCTTTCACCACTGTTTTTGGTTCTGCATGGTTAATTGTTCTTGATTGTGATCCGGGACAACCGCTAAATACGGGTTTAGCCTTTTTTTGTTCCATATTTCTTAATACCTCTTCTTCATTATATTCAAGTGCTTCTCTTTCTTCAAAAGAGATTGCATCTACTGGACATACAGGCAAGCAGTTACCAAGTCCATCACAATAGTCATCGCGTAAAAGTGTTGCTTTTCCATTAATTAATCCAATTGCACCTTCGTGACAAGCATCTACACATAATCCACATCCATTACAAGCTTCTTGGTCTATCTTAATTATTTTTCTTAACATTTTTATTCTCCTTAATATGATTAAGATTATTTACTATAGAAACGAATTCTTATTTAGTGTAATTACACTTTACATTAGAAATGAAATATTTTCAGTTGCATTTGCAACAAATAATGATTAAAATAGATAATAATGCCAAAAAAATGTTGTGCGAAACGCCTTAATCCTATTATGAATATTTAAAGAAAGGAAACCTTTGTATAATCAAGGGAATACAAAGTAATTAACACTATGGGTGAATATCAGATTTTAGAGAAAGTTTCATTATTTCAAGGAATTCAAAAGTCGGAAATAAGCGATGTCTTAAATTGTATGGATAGTAATACAAAAAAATATTCTAAGAATCAAATCATTGTTCGTGGAGGAATGAAGATGAATAATCTTGGAATCATTTTAGATGGTAGTGTTCAAGTTATTCGTGAAGATATTATGGGAAATCGTATGATTGTTGCAAGTCTATTCTCTGGTGAAATATTTGGTGAAACATTTGCATGTGCAGGGGTAGATGCCAGCCCAGTTAGTGTGATTGCAGATGAAGACAGTACCATTTTATGGATTGCTTTAACAAGAATAGTTACTCCTTGTACAACAGCATGTGATTTTCATAGTCAATTAATAATGAATCTTTTGCAGATTCTTGCAAAGAAGAATTTGTATTTAAATAACAAAATGGAGTTATTATCAAAAAGAAGTATAAGAGAAAAGATACTGTCATACTTAGCCGAACAAGCCAATAAACATAAAACAGCAGTTTTTGAAATACCACTAAATAGGAATGAAATGGCTGATTACTTATGTATCGACCGTAGTGCTATGTCTAGAGAGCTAAGTAAATTAAAAGAAGAAGGAATCTTAGATTATCACAAAAATTCATTTCGATTTTTAAAAAAATAATATTATTTTCATCCAATGTGTTAATTGTTACAAAAGTATTAAATGATTGTTAATGTTGTCAATGTACCAAGTTTATCCAGAATACTTGGAATAAGCTAGAAAACATGGAATGACATGGTAGAATATTAACAAATATTTAACTAAATATTACGTAAATGTTACAAAAAGCCTAGACATTTTAAATTGTATGTAATATAATAATGGTACAGAATATTATATACAAAAAGTCATTAGGAGAAAATTATGAGCAAATTACGAATGAAACAATTAGCAATCCTATGTATTGCTGCAACGTTAACCATAAGTCCTGTCAGCGCATCGGCATCAACTCTTGCAATTGGTTCTAGAAGTAACGAAGTCAAAAAAATACAGACTACACTTAAGCAATTAGGTTACTTTAAGAATACCAAGGTAACTGGATATTATGGTAATGTGACTGCAAATGCAGTGAAAAAGTTCCAAAGAAAATATGGACTACTAGCGGATGGAGTAGTTGGTAGTAAAACGCAAGCGGCTTTAAAAAAATATGCACCGAAAGTAAAATCTGCAGTAATTGTGAATAGCGAAAGCAATACCACAAAACAAAATGCAACCAAAACAAAGAATGAAGTAGTTGAGAATAATGCTAATCAAAAAGATGAAGTAGCAAAAGTGATAAAAACAGAAGTTACAAAAAAAGAAACGAAGACCATTAGTGGAGCTCTTGATTGGTTTAAAGAAGTACAATACATATTTAAAAGAGGTATGGAAGCTACAATAACAGATGTTAAAACAGGAAAAAGTTTTAATGTAAAACGAACCTATGGAACAAATCATGCAGATGTAGAACCTCTTACGAAAAAAGATACGGAAATAATAAAAGATATATGGAATGGATTTAGTTGGGAACGCCGTGCAGTAATTGTCACAGTTGGAGATTACATTATTGCAGGTTCAATGACTGCAATGCCACATGCAGGTGTTGAATCAGAACCAGCTGATAAAGTTGTAAATAATCGTAGTGATAATTACGGACGTGGTAACAATCTTGATGCTGTAAAGGGTAATGGAGTTAGTGGAGTTATGGATCTTCATTTTTTAAACAGTAGAACACATAGTACGAATGTAAAGCAAAAATCTCATCAAGATATGGTTGCAAAAGCAAGAGATTATATTAAGGATAATGATTTATAACATATAACTATCTTGTGCTGTAATAAAAGATTTACGAATAAAAAAAGATGAAAGAATAAAAAAGATGAATTAATAAAAAAGATGAATGAATAAAAAGATGAATGAATAAAAAAGATGAATGAATAAAAAATGATGAATATAAAAAGATGAATGAATACGAAAAGGGCGTCGCAACTTACTGTGATATTCTTCTTTCTAAGAGACAAGTTTTTATTATTTTACTTGTCTACCTAGAAGGGAGCATATCACTGCGGCAGCCTTTTTCGTATTTTTACATATTACAATTTGAACTTATCAACGATTCCTTTTAGAGTGGTAGCATAATCTTTACTTGTCTTTACCATATTATATGTATCTGTAGTTAAGGATACGATTTCAGTATTCTTTTCTGATACATCACTCACACCTTTAGAAGATTCGTTTATCATAACATTAATTTCGGAAACAGAATTTGCGATTTGACTTAAATTCGTATTTAAGGATTCTATTCCAGAGTGTATACTAGCCAAGGATTCATTCATATTTAATGCATCCATATTATATTGATCACTTGATTCTATAAAATTATTATAATCTAACAGAACATTCTGTTCTAAGAAATCTAAGGTTTGTTTCAAACAATGTGTTAGATTTTCTACTGCTTCATGGACTTCAATTACAATATCATTAATATTTGATACCGTATTTGAAGATTGTTCTGCTAATGACCCAATCTCGCTTGCGACTACGGAAAAGCCCTTACCTGCATCGCCAGCTCTTGCAGCTTCAATGGAAGCATTTAAGGCTAATAAGCTAGTTTGACTTGCAATATCTTTAATAACCTTAGTTAATAAGTTGATTTTTTCTACCGATTTTGATTGTTCAATTGCGGTACTTGTTTTATCTTTAACATCTTCATATATTTTTTGTGTGTGATTAGCGGTATTTTGAGTTGAAGATTTTAATTCCTGAGCTCTATGTATTAATTTATTTGATAGTTCAGTACTGTCATTGGTTATATTGTTAATTTCTTTGGAGTGTTTACCTATGCTTTCAATGCTAGAGTTGATGTAATCTGTAGTTGCAGCAGTTTCTTCCATACTTGCAGACAATTGTTCTGCTGTTGCTGAGTTGTCAGAAGCATGATCATTCACAGAATAAGATACTTGGATTAAATTATCCGCTGATTGTGAGATATTTGTAGAGGCATCACTAATCTGCAAAACAATGGTTTTTAGTACATCACGCATTTTATCTATAGCCCTACTCATTTCACCAGTTTCATCTTTTTTCATGGAAAGATTATCAAAGGTTGAATCATTAGAAAAATCTAAATTAGCAGTTTTATTTATTAATTGTGTAATTTTCTTTATCGGAGAAGCAATTGTACCAGCAAAAAGGTAAGCAAATATTATTAATATAAATATAACAATAATACTAATGATTAATGATTTGCTTGTCATGTCATTAAGAGATGATAAAACATCTGCCTTTTCGGCAGTAATTACTAGAATCCAATGATTATTTTCATCTACATTGTAACTAGCATATTTTTCTGCTCCATCGTAAGTATAAATGAGAACGTTTGATTCTGGAATAATACCAGTTTGAACTTGCGTTACAATATCCTGTATTGCACTAGTTTCAACCTTAGTACCAATTTTACTTTCATCTGGATGGTATACAAAAGAACCTTTTGAATCAAGTAAGTAAGCATAACTAGATGCATTTTCACCTACTTTTATATTAGATACAGTACTATTAAATTCAGATGCTTTTACTGAGATTAAAATAGCTCCAATTGGAGTTGCCATTTGTGGTTCAATCATTTCAGTAGATTCATTATCAGGTGTACTCATCCCAGTGTTATTTGAATCATCAGGAATTCCACCTCTTAGTGGGATTGCAAATGTAATACATGCTTCTCCGGATATTTCTGATAGAAACACATCACTCTGGGTACTTTGTCCATTGGCAAGCATATTAATAAAATATTTCTCCTTAGATACGTCAGTGCCAAGAAGCGATTTGTTAGAGCTATATAAAATTTTTCCATTCGTATCTACTAAACTTAGAGTTTCATTGGAAGAATTCATATTGAGAAACATGGAGATAGGTTGTTCTATTTCAGAAGATTTTTCTTGTCCTCCAGAACTAACATATGTAGATATATCACTTGACTGCATTAAAAAATTAGTGGATTCGCTGATTTTATTTACAGTGTTAGAAACATTTTGACCATAGGCTGTTGCTAGGTCAACCATTGTAGTAGCAGTATTTGCAGTTATTGTTTTTTTAGAAACGCTTTCTAATAAAACATAGTTAATAGTTACTGCAATCAATATGAATATAGTGCATAAGAGAGAAACTTTGGCTTTAATTGAAAAGGATACTTTGCTCGTGTTCTGGCTTTTATTTTTTGTCATCATGTAAAAATCCTTTCTTTTGTAATCAATCTAGTATTTAATTTGTATTTGAATGAATCAGCTATGTTGTTTCCATAATATACATTTAAAATATGAAAAATACATGTAATAGTTGTGAAAATTTTATGAAATAAAAAATAGAGCCAACTACTCACCTAATATGGATACCAATTTAGGTTTTCATCAGCTCTTATTAAAGCAAAATTTACTTGATTACACTTACGGAATCTCCAAAAAATTCGTGTAACTTTACAGGTCCTTCTAAGACTTCTTTTCCTACATATAAAGTTCCGTCTTTTTTTGTTTTTAATGTCCACTTAACTAAGGATATTGCTCCATTTTCAATCTCAATTGCTGTAATACATCTAGGATGGACACAACTACCATCATTAAAGTATAATGGTTCACCTAAGTCTGGAAAAACTGGCTTATGGGTATGGCCAGCTATTAACATCTGCTTATTTTTTATAGACCAGTCAATTAATTTTTTTTCTACTGTTAATTTTTTCTGATTATTTTTTGCAGCACTGGTAGGGTCATGAAGCCCTAATAATTCTAATGGGCGCCATAGATAACGCACCATAAACCTGGCTAATTTCCATAAATCATAATTTAAGAAATCAGCTTGATGGCCGTGTGTAAGGAAAATCTTATGACCTGTTTCTTTATAAACTAGAACCAAGCCCTCATGGATTCTCATTTTTGGAAATAAAGAAACATATTTCTTTGTTGCTTCATCATAATATGTGCTTAACTTATTTTTCACATAACTACTGTTTTTCTTCACCATATCATGGTTACCATATAACATATATAAGCGGCCTTTTTTATAAAATTTTGACATGATCCAAAAAGCATCACTGTGGATAATCTTGACTATGTCAAGTTTTCGATTTTCCCAAAGTTCATCACCATCGCCAAGTTCAATATAAGTAAAATTTTTTCTGTAGTAATCTGTCATAGCTGCAAAATATAATTGCTGATTACTAGAAAAGTTGTCACCCCAACTTCCATCACCCCTATGACAATCGCTTATTAATACTATTTTAGATTCATTATTAAAGGTTAACTTTTCGGATGATTGGAAAATATTAGTCAAACGTTTAGAAACAGTCATATCTTAGCCCCCCTTTAATTAACCTTTTGTGGTAACGTCTGATCGTTCATTGTTCGTTGCCATTTCAATTAATGTGTTATCTTTATTATCTAATCTATTAATAGTTTCATGATTTATGTCATCAAATTCAAGATTTTGAATTTGTATCTCTTTTGATTGTTCTGCTTCTAGCTCATCACAGGTTTTATTTCGTAAATCTTCCTTTATTCTAAATTCACTTTTGGTTACACGATCTGAGTTATCGTAATTATCTTTATAATCATCATAATCGGTTTCTGGAATAGTATCATCATCTGTATCGTTTGGCTTACCTATAATAATAGAATCATCATCATCATAAGGAATCTCTCCTTCACTTGGTTCCGGTGAGCTACCAAAGTCTAAGAACTTCTTTATTAAATCAAAGTTACCAAATATATCTTTAGTACCACCGATATTTAAGATCTTTTTATACATTTTTGGTGCTTCATTCTTTACATATCCAAGCCTATCTAATGTATTACCATATCCATCAGTTGCTAAATGGTATGCGGCACAATTACGACGATTATTTGTCTGCATTATATCTTCAATAATACCAGTACGTGTTTTAGCTTGAGGTGAATGTGGTTTATCATATATTAATTTTACAGTATTATCAATAATAGTTAAATCCTTAGTTGCGTAACCAGCCTTATTTAATCCTTTTACGAAAGCTTCTAACATCTTTTGATCTTTTAAGGTAATTTCAATTTGCATAGTAAGCTCAGAAGGGTCAGAGAATTCCCCTAACTTAAATCCGGTTAACCACCAGTGTAATTCATTACGATAAAATACCACTTTACCGTTCTTTCTTAACACAAAACCCATCTTTAGAAAATCTGATACAGCAGCACAGTGATAAAAAGTACCGTTAAAAACACCTGGAATTTTAAGATTAGGACCGGTAGTTGTATAGATACCGATTTCACATCCAGTTGTCATACCATATTGACCTTTCCAAAATTCTATTAGCCAACGTTTTCCTTCGTAATTAAAATAAATAGGTTCAGCATCTATAATCATACTAAACGTAGCTGCACCTTCATCATACAACTGACAATAACCGCAATCTCGTTGCCAACCATCCATAATGGAATAAAAAATATCTTGTGGGGGATAATAAGCAAATCCAAAAGGTGCAAGATCTTTATTTAGTTCCTCTAACTTAATTGCTTTGGATTTAAAAATTGATTTACTATCTTTTTTAGGTATGTTTATACTGGTAATATGAACCAGATTCTTTTTATGATTTTTTGAGCGAATTACCATAAAGATAATTAATTCAACAAGACAAATCAGTAAAATCAGTATTAAGATCAAAAGTGGATTTATAAGGTTGTTTTGGTGATTTATGAGAAAACTGTAATTGTGTATTAGATTGTTTAATATCATAAAATGATACATAATGGCACTCCTTTCATTATATTGTAATATATAATATTCGGATTACGGCCCCTGTGTTAAAGGAATTAGGAATATACTTGAAATAAATGTATAAAAATAAAGACATAAACATATAATAAAAAATTAAATAAAAATTTCTATATTAAGGAGATGGTATTCATGTCAAAAATAATTGTGATTGGAGCAAATCATGCGGGTACAGCTGCGCTTAATACAATTTTAGATAATTACAAAGGACAAGAAGTAATAGCATTTGATTCAAATAATAATATTAGTTTTTTAGGATGTGGCATGGCTCTTTGGATTGGTAAACAAATTAGCGGCCCAGAAGGATTGTTTTATTCGACAAAGGAAAAGTTGGAAGAAAAAGGTGCTAGAGTTTATATGGAGACAATAATTGATTCCATAGATTTTGTTGAAAGGCAAGTACATGCAAAAGGAAAAGATGGAACCGAGTATCATGAGTCTTTCGATAAGTTAATATTAGCAACAGGTTCTGTGCCAATTGTTCCTAATATAGAAGGGAAAGATTTAAAAAATGTACAGCTTGTTAAACTATATCAAAATGCTCAAGATGTTATTGAAAAATTAAAAGATGATACTATTAAAGATGTCGTTGTTGTTGGTGCAGGATATATAGGTGTTGAGTTAGCAGAGGCTTTTGTAAGATGTGGGAAATCTGTTTCATTATTAGATTTTGCTGATACTTGTTTAGCTGGTTATTATGATCCGGAATTTACAGAATTAATGAAAGAAAATCTAGAGAAGAATGGAATTAAGCTAGGCTTTCATCAGACAGTTCAAAAATTTGTTGGTACAGACAAAGTGGAAAAGGTAATCACAGATAAAGGTGAATATAAAGCGGATATGGTGATTATGGCGGTAGGGTTTAAACCAAATACGACATTAGGAGAAGGAAAGATTAATCTTTTCCGTAATGGTGCTTTTATAGTAGACAAAAAACAAGAAACAAATATTCCTGGTGTTTACGCAATTGGAGATTGTGCAACTGTGTATGATAACTCGGTACAAGATATTAATTATATCGCACTTGCATCAAATGCAGTAAGATCTGGTATCGTTGCTGCTCATAATGCTTGTGGTAAAGAATTAGAATCCTTAGGTGTACAGGGTTCTAATGGCATTAGTATATGGGGTTATAATATGTTGTCTACAGGTTTAACCTTAACAAAAGCTAAGAGTATGGGTATAGATGCAGCTATTACCGATATAGAAGATTTACAAAAGCCTGCATTTATTGAAAAAAATCATAAAGTGAAAATAAGAATTGTTTACGATAAAGGTACAAGAAGAATAATAGGTGCACAGATGGCTTCTGATTATGATATTTCTATGGGGCTTCATATGTTTTCATTAGCAATACAAGAAAAAGTTACAATTGATCGATTGAAATTATTAGACTTATTCTTCTTACCACATTTTAATCAACCATATAGTTATATTGCCCTTGCAGCACTTAATGCAGAATAGACTTAAAATAAACAATTAAAATTACTGTTATATTATAAAGAAATAAGAAAACCTGTATCAAATTCTAATTTGTAATGATGAATCCCTTTATGTAGTTAACGTTAACAAAAGAGATATTTCACATTAGAATTCAATACAGGTTTTTTATATATTATTGATTTTCTTCTTTCTTATTAGAAGTAATAATCTTTTCGAACCATTGTATAAACATTACAAGAAACATAATTATTAAAATTACTGAAAATATACCAAACATACCCTTCCACATAATTTCAAGGGAACTATAAAAAGCTGGTGACATATGGATACTCCTTTCTTATAACATTGCACTCACAAGACCGATAATGATACCGCCTGCAACTACAGATGCAATCTGACCAGATACATTGGCGCCAATTGCATGCATTAATAAGTGATTGGTAGGATCTTCTTTAATTGCTAATTTTTGAACTACACGTGCTGACATTGGGAATGCAGAGATTCCGGCGGCACCAATCATAGGATTAATTTTATTCTTTCGGAATAAATTAATGAATTTAGCGAACATAACACCACCGATTGTGTCAAATACGAATGCTACTAAACCAAGACCCATGATTAATAATGTATTCCAAGTTACAAAATCTTTTGCTTGCATACTATATGCAATGGTAATACCGAGTAATAACGTAATTAAATTAACTAAAACATTTTGAGCGGTATCGGATAAACTACCTAATACTCCGCATTCACGTAAAAGGTTACCAAACATTAAGAATCCAACTAAAGCAACAGATGCAGGAGCTACTAATCCAGCAATAAATGTTACAGCGATAGGAAATATAATTTTAATTCTTTTTGAAACAGCAACTGGATTATATGGCATACGTATCAAACGTTCTTTTTTTGTCGTAACCAATTTAATTGCTATTGGTTGAACCAATGGAACTAAAGCCATATAAGAATAAGCTGCAACGGCGATGGCGCCAACGTAATTTGATTTTAAAATTTGAGAAACAAGTATGGATGTAGGACCATCTGCAGCGCCTATAATACCAACAGAAGCAGCATCTGCTAAGTCAAATTTAAATATAGTAGCAACAGTTATGGTAAAGAATATACCAAATTGTGCAGCCGCGCCAAATAAAAACATGACAGGGTTAGAAAGTAATGGGCCAAAATCAATCATCGCACCGATACCAATGAATAATAGAAGTGGTAGTGCTTCAGATGTTTCAATTGTTGTTTCGAATAACCATGCAATAATACCATGAGTATCACCAACACCAGAAAGTGTTTGATTTAATACACCAGTATTAGGTAAGTTAACTAAGATTGCACCAAACCCCATTGGTAATAACAAGGCTGGTTCATACCCTTTCACAATTGCCAGATAGATTAATAAGATACCTACGGCATACATGATTAATTGCGGGATAGTAATTGATGATATTCCCGATAATAAAAAGTCCATAGCAAGATCTCCCTTCGTGCTTGTACAAATTTTTTTTGGATGATAGGAGGTTTTTAATATATTTATATATTTACATATTTACATTAAAAAAGACCTGTATCCCATAAAAAAAGGATACAGGTCTTGTCATTTCAAATTAAACCAGAACGTACTTGTCCATGATGTTGATTTAATTGTATAATTAAACGAATTCTTAAGGTAAATACTATTAATTATACTGACTACTCCCCTATATCGAATTAATATAACAGTATCATAAATGTATATAGAAGTCAATCATTAATGGGATGAAAAAAAGAAAAGTATTAGCCAAAATGTGATTAATTATACACCTTTTTATTCTTAATAGATGAAATAATTATAGTATTAATAATAGAAGATATTTTTAAACTATATGACCAAATGCATAAACTATTACAATTTACCAGATATTATGATATAATTAGCTTTATAGCTTAACAACAAGAAATCATTTTATTAAAAGAGGAAAAAGTTATGGATAAAATATATGAATTTGAAGCAGTTATAAAAAAAGTTCCTGACTTAGATGGAGCTTATATAGATATACCTTTTGATGTAAAAGCAGAGTTTGGTAAAGGACGCGTTCCAGTTACTGCAACATTTGATGGTTATGAATATGAGGGTAGTTTAGTACGAATGAATACACCAGGGCATATTATCGGTATTCGTAAAGATATTCGATTAAAAATCGGGAAACAACCAGGTGATACGATAAAGGTAACACTAGTGGAAAGAGAAGGTAAGAAAAAGGAGACTTTATGATAAGAGATACATTTGATAACATATTGCAAGAAAAAGAGGTAAGACAGAATCTGATACAACTAAAAGCTGAATTAAAAGAAGAAAGCGCTAGGACTGCGTTGTTATATCAGATTGGTGGAAGGTATTCTGTATTTGAAAAATTATTAATAAACGATGATGCAAAGGTAAGAAAGAATACCGCTATAATTATGGGTATATTGAATGTGCCATGTTTTCTTGATATGTTGTATGATGCTTATCAAAAAGAAGAGCAACTATTTGTAAAAAGTTCTTATTTAGATGCGTTAAAGAATTTTGATTATGAATCACTTCTTCCTGAGCTAAAAGAAAAGTTACAAATTTTAAGTAATCTAGATGTATCAGAATCTGATCGTAAACATGTGAATGAAGAAATCAGAAGCTTATCAGACTTAATTATTAATATAGAAGGCCCTAGTGGGCATTTATTTACAGGGTATCAGGTTCCATCCGAATTGATCCTATTAACCAATCGTAATTTTGTAAATATTACAATGGATCAGATAAAAGGGAATAGTACAAAAGAGTTTAATGCTGGAGTGATGGTAAAGTGTACAGATTTAAATGATATTTTACCTATAAGAACTTATAATGAATTATTATTTGTATTAAAAGACTTAAAAACATGTGGTAATGATGTAGGAAAGGCTGCAAGTGCAATTGCAAATAGCAGCTTAATGGAATTCTTAGAAAAACTTCATAAAGGAAGTGCTCCATTTTATTTTAGAATCGAACTTAAAAGTAAAATGGAATTAGACAAGAAAAGTGCATTCACCAAAAAGTTAGGGATGGAAATTGAACGGCTAACAAAACGTAGTCTTATTAATAGTACCTCAAATTATGAAGTTGAATTAAGGCTTATAGAAAATAAAGAAGGAAATTATAACGTTTTAATAAAATTATATACTTTAAAAGATGAGAGATTTTCTTATCGAAAAAATGTGATTGCAACGAGTATTCAGCCCGTAAATGCTGCATTAATTGTTGCATTAAGCAAAAACTATCTAATAGAAGATGCACAAGTGCTAGACCCATTTTGTGGTGTTGGAACTATGTTAATTGAACGACATAAGTTAGTCCATGCTAATACAATGTTTGGTTTAGATACCTTTGGTGAAGCAATTGAAAAAGGTAAAGAAAACGCAAAGAATGCTAAAACAATAGCACATTTTGTTAATAGAGATTTCTTTGATTTTAAACATGATTACTTATTTGATGAAATAATCACAAATATGCCACGAGTAATGGGGCATAAAGAAGAAGAAGAAATATATCAGATATATCATAAATTTTTCATAAAAGCTAGTGAACACTTAAAACAAAATGGAATAATGATTTTATACTCACACAATCGTGAATTTATTAAAAAACTTATGAATAAAAAAATATACAAAATTGAAGAAGAGTATGAGATAAATAAGCGAGAAGGAACTTATTTATTTATAATTCGATATATTTAAAAATGTTAGGCAACAAACAGATAGATTTTGTAATAACCAAATTGTTTGTTGCCTATTTTAGTTCTTTTATGGTTAAATTACTTTTAAAATGTTAATAATACTTACTAAAATAGTATTTTATTTAGAATATTTACAAAAATAGTAAATTAATAGTTGACAGATTACAATCTCTATGTTAAGATAAGAAAGTATTTTAGATGTCTTTATTGATTTCACATATTTTTGTAAATCATTAACTCGTTGATGACTTACAAAAATATGTGATTTTTTTATTAGAAATTGAAATATGAATAAATTTATAGGAGGTATCTTTCATGAATAAAGGTACAGTAAAATGGTTTAACGAACAAAAAGGTTTTGGTTTCATTACTAACGATAATGGTGGAGATGACATCTTCGTTCACTTTTCAGGAATCGCAAGTAACGGTTTCAAAACATTAGCAGAAGGTCAAAAAGTAACTTTTGACATTACTCGTGGTGATAAAGGTATGCAAGCTATTAATGTAATGGTTGCATAATTAAATAAGAAGAAATTACTTGAAACGTTAAAATCATAAAGATATTTAGAAAGCTGATATATTACTAATAACATTTGCATTTGTGAATGTTTCGGTAACATATCAGCTTTTTTAATTTTCTAGTATTTTTAAAGCGTTGTAAAAGTACAACTAGCGGAAAAAATAAATACAATCATTTTATAGATTACAACTGATACAAATGAATCAAGAATGATAAAATGCTAGGAGATATAAATAAATATATAATTATAGTAATTAAGAAAATTTATATTAAAAGTGCTTTACATATTTAAAATGTAGAATATTTATCATTAAATGACAAATCCTTGTATAAATAGGAGAGATAGCTTACAATAATAAACATTAACTAGATTTAATATAGTTTAATAATGATAAGTATGAAAACTGAATAATAATGGTTAGTATTTATAGAATGTAGGACTAACGTACAATAAAATTAAAGTTTAAAAAGTGTAGGATTTGATAGATAGGGAGTGAACAAAATGATAAAAATTGGATCACATGTAGGAATGAGCGGAAAAGAGATGCTTCTCGGATCAGCCAAAGAAGCATTGGAATATGGTGCAAATACATTTATGGTATATACAGGGGCGCCACAGAATACAAGACGTAAAGAAATTGATCAATTAAAAATACAAGAAGCCTATGATTTCATGAAAGAACATGATATTGATGATATTATTATTCATGCACCATATATAATTAATCTAGGTAATACGCTTAATGTTGATACTTTTACTTTAGCAACTGAATTTTTGGCGAAAGAATTGATGAGAGCATCAGCTATGCATAGTAAGTACTTAGTTCTTCATCCAGGCTCACATGTAGGGGCAGGTGAAGATGAAGGACTAGCTCAGATTGTGAAAGGAATAAATGAAGTATTAGATAAGGATACAAATGTTTATATCGCTTTAGAAACGATGGCAGGCAAGGGAAGTGAATTAGGAAAAAACTTTGAGGAGTTGGCTCGTATTTATGATGGTGTAAAATATAACGATAAATTGCGAGTATGTTTTGATACTTGTCATACGAATGACGCAGGTTACGATATAATTCACGATTTTGATGGTGTTATAAATGAATTTGATAAGCTTATTGGAAAAGATCAGATTGCTGTTTTTCATATTAATGATAGTAAAAATATGGTAGGTGCAAAAAAAGATCGACACGAAAATATAGGATATGGTCAAATTGGTTTTGATGCATTAAATTATATAGTACATCATAAGGACTTTGAACATGTACCTAAAATATTAGAAACTCCTTATGTACCTCATCCCGAAAATAATAAGAAATCATATGCGCCGTATAAATACGAAATCGAGATGTTTAAAAAGAAAGAATTTAATGAAGGTTTGATAAATGTTATATTAGGTAAATAGTAATTTTTAGATTGGCATAAAAAATTGTTGACAATTAAATGTTAAAATGATACTATTAACGTCCTTGCTCTTAAACTAGGAGTGCAGAGATTGAAAATATTTTGTATTGTTTTATTGGTTCTAACAATTAATTGCAATATAAATTACCTATAAGTACTATTGGTTGGTTATAAATTATCTATAGTAGTACAACTAGTGGTTGATATATAAATTATCTATGTTAGTACAACTAGTGGTTGATATATAAATTATCCATATTAGAAATTAAATGCAACATATAGTATCTATATTAGTACAACAATTAGTTGATATATAAAGTATCCTTATTAGTACAAACAATCAGCTGCTATATGAATTATCTAGATATCAATTTTATATAAAACATTGATAATCTCAAGATATTCATAATCATTGAAAGTAGTCGTTGACAATCACATAGTTTAATGTTATTATTAATGTCCTTGCTGGAAAGATAGCGAGATAAAATCTGACAATAAATTAAAATGTTTATGGTTGACAAACAATTTGCAATGTGTTATAGTATCAGAACTGAGTTGGTACAATAACTCGAATAATGACACTTTAGAATTCAAAGAGAAATAAAATGAAAAAAGTGTTGACAAATATCCTAACAAATGTTATTATTGACTTCCTTTTTTAAAACAAAAGGTTAAATATTCAGATAATAAATAAAATAATTTATTGTTGACAAACAATTCTGAATATGATATAGTAACAAAGCGCTCGAAATTAGAGCGAAATGATTTTAGTAAAATGGTTTATTAAACTTTGATAAATCGTTTGAAATAGAAATAAGTAAGTTGAACATTGATAACTGAACAGTGAAACAACCTTGAAAATTCTTTAAAATTTTCAATATAGATAACATCGAAAGATGTCGTTTATACGAACCGTATTTAATAAGTAATTATTAGATACAACCT
>JARBTX010000066.1 GCA_029239975.1 Anaerocolumna sp. | reverse complement strand
CAAAGGTGGAAGTGTGGTAACACATGTAGCTGATTGTTACTAATAGATCGAGGGCTTGACCTAAGAATGGAAACATTCCAGAGTCGAAGGTATTAAATTTGATGACTGATTTTAATGTGTGATTTTGAAAGTATAAACAGAAGTTACCTGAATAAAGGTAACTTTTTTTGTGTTTAAAAAAGTAACAAGTATTTAAGGAGAGATACGCTATATAACAAAGAGCTAATAAACTATAAAGCAAAAAGTAAATACGCTAAATAGCAAAGAGCTAATAAACCATAAAGCAAAAATAAATAAGCAATATAGCATAGAGTTATTATGCTATATTGTAAAAAGTAAATAAGTTAAGTAGCAATGAGCAAATAAGCAAAGTAACAATGAGCAAATAAGCAAAGTAGCAATGAGCAAATAAACTATGTAGCAATGAGTCCATAAACTATAAAGCAAATACTGAATAACTACAAAGCAAAAAGCAATATCTATAAAGTAAAGAGTTAATATGTTATATAGAAAAGAGCAAATATTCTACAAAGAGCAATTAAATATGTTAAAAGTAAATGTTAAAGACACTATGATGTTAAAAGAAAAAGAAAATATCCACAATAGCGCAAATATTATTAACAAGATTCAATGCCATATTTTACATGACTATTTATAAGTTTTATTAATGATTTTCACTTGACATTACGTTACCACTGAGCTACAATAAAGCGTACATTAAAATACTTATATGGAAACATTGAATATTGTTAGATGAGAAAGGTTTGGTATTAGATGAAAAAAATTATAAAATTGATGATTGTGCTAGTAATGATAGCAGCATTTACAGTTGCATGTGGTACTAAAGGTAAGGATACGGATGTAGCTGCTACAGGAGAAACAAATACAGATGGAATTGATACGTCTTTAGATGATATTAAAGCAAAAGGAAAACTTGTATTAGGCCTTGATGATGCTTTTCCACCAATGGGATTTCAAAATGACAATCAAGAGATTGTAGGTTTTGATATTGATGTAGCAAAAGAAGTTGCAAAACGTATGGGTGTTGAACTAGTTCTTCAACCAATCAGTTGGGAAGCGAAAGAACTTGAATTATCTACAAAAAATATAGACTGTATTTGGAATGGTATGTCTTATAATAAAGATCGTGATGAGGCAATGACTTTAAGTGTTCCATATATGAAAAATACACAAGTCGCAGTTGTATTAGCTACAAGTGATGTAAATACATTGGCTGATTTAGCTGGCAAAACAGTAGTTATACAAAATGGTTCAACAGCATCCGATGCAATGGATGCAAATGAAGAATTCAAAAATTCCTTAAAAGAGTTGGTGAAAGTAGAAGATAATGTTCAGGCTTTATTAGATTTAAAGGTTTCAGGATCTGATGCAGTTGTTATGGATGAAGTAGTAGCACGTTATTATACTGAAAAAGAAGCCGGAATTTATAAGATCCTTGATGAAAAATTAGCAGATGAAGATTATGTGATTGGTTTTAGAAAAGGTGATACTGCACTAAATACTGAAGTTGAAAAACATCTAAAAGATATGGATGCAGATGGTACATTAGCACAAATAAGTGAAACTTGGTTTGGAACTGATCTTACGACGATAAAATAAAATCTAAACAAGTAATGATTAGATTTTGATATATATATATCATTATGATAAGGAAAGTAGATGCTATTACAGCATCTGCTTTTTTTTATGTTGAAATAAAGCATATATGTTTAACAATATCTTGTATTGAAATGAACCTTCGAATAATTATGTAGATTTGCTAGAATGATATGTATATGCTCTTATTTCCTTTAATTAAATGGACTGATTATCATTCTTAATAATATATACTTAAGTTTAAGGTTCATATCTTTATTTTCTTGTAGTAATATACTACTTCTCTAATGCAGTAAAGTGTGGTATAATGTACAAGTAATGGTTTTTACAATAGGAGGATTATGATGTCACAAGAAGCTATTTTAAATTTATTGAAGATTATGAGTGAAGCATCTATAGTAACAATAAAGATCTTTTTCTTAACGCTTCTCTTTGGATTACCGTTAGGATTAATTGTATCTTTCGGAAGAATGAGTAAACTTAAATTTATCAATTGGCCAATTCGGTTTTATCTTTTAATTATGAGAGGAACACCGTTAATATTGCAGTTATTTTTCTTTTTCTATTTCCCATTTTATATATTTAATAATACGTTACCAAGATTTTGGGCGGCGATATTAGCTATGAGTATAAACTATGCAGCTTATTTTGCAGAAATATATCGTTCGGGTATAGAATCGATGCCTAGAGGTCAATATGAAGCAGCAACGGTGTTAGGTTTTAGTAAATCACAAACTTTCGTTAAGATAATTTTACCACAAGTTGTAAAACGTATTCTTCCACCTATGGCAAATGAATTTATGACTTTAGTAAAGGATACTGCATTGGTAAGTGTAATCGGTGTAAGTGAGTTATATGAATTAGCAACTGATACAATGTCAAAAGCAAGTTCTTTAATTCCACTAATTATGGCTGGTGTATTTTATCTTGTGATGAATAGTATTGTTTCAAAAGTATGTTCAATAGCTGAAAATAAAATGAGTTATTATCGTTAATAGGAGGTAAAAAATGAGTATATTACAAGTAAATAATTTAGAAAAAAGTTTTGATGACCTCCAAGTACTTAAGAATATTACATTATCCGTAGATCATGGTGAAATAATATCAATCATTGGATCTTCTGGATCTGGAAAATCAACTTTGTTAAGATGCCTTAATCGATTAGAAACAATAGATGCCGGTGAAATAGTAGTAGATGGCGATGTTATGGTTACAAGTAAATCGGAGAAAGTAGTTTATTCAGATGAATCTATACTTAAAAAAATTCGTATGAAAACAGGATTAGTATTTCAAAGTTTTAATTTATTCCCGCATTATAACGTATTAAGAAATATAACCGAAGCACCAATGTATGTTGCTGGAGTATCAAAAGAGGAAGCAGAAAAAACAGCATATGAGTTATTAGAAAAACTGGGGTTAAAAGAGAAAGCAGATGCTTATCCATATCAACTATCTGGTGGTCAATCACAAAGGGTGTCAATTGCTAGAGCACTTGCTTTACAACCCAAGATATTATTTTTTGACGAACCTACATCAGCCTTAGATCCAGAATTAACTGGTGAAGTATTAAAAGTTATTCGTTCTTTAACCAGCTTAAACATGACGATGATAATTGTTACGCATGAAATGGGATTTGCACGTGATATCTCAAGTAGAATGATTTTTATGGATCAAGGAGTTATAGTAGAAGATACTACACCCGACGAATTATTTAACTCAAATAATGAGCGAACCAGAGCTTTTCTTGGAAAGTTTCATGAATCAGTTTAAATGATACTCTCTAATTATAAACATTGTCAATAATAAAAACACCAAAACAATTAATTTGGTGTTTTTATTATTGTGGAATATCAATGACGCTTACATCATGGAAATAAAAAATGAAATATAAAAAGAAATATAAAAAAGAGATATTAAAAAAGAGATATTAAAAAAGAGATATTAAAAAAATATTAACATTGTAATATTAGTTTTATTAAGATGAAAACAAATAAAATAAGAATTTATAAAATTAAAAGATTTAAATAAGAGCATTAAAATGCTTATTATATAAAATTATTATATGTTTAAAATGCATACGAATAAAGAGAACTCATCTAATCTGAATTTTTCAAGTATAATATGAAATATAACGTGAAATAAAAACATTAATTTCCAGGCAAATACGGGTTATACATCATAAGTGCATGATTTTCCGTTAAGTATTCATCTGCTACTTCAATGTCATTTATGTCATACACTTTCCGAAAGAGAATATTATGTCTACTATAGCCACCCCAATGTTCCATATCAATGTGGTGATCTTTTTCATATACTTTATATGTATAGGTTGGAGAAACACTAGAATTCAAATATCCTATTAGTTCAGCATCAGTTAATTCAAAACTAAATTGGAATGGTATATTAGTATCATTCTTAATAATTAAATCTCTGTAATTATAAACACACGTGGCACCACTGCCAAAGGGTCTAATACGATTGGAGTCAGGAAAAACATCAAAACTATGACGGTAACGTTCCTTAATTGTTAAAGGAGAATGTATTGATAACCAATATATTAAATTTGAGAGTTGACATAGGCCACCACCTATACCTGGCTTAAATGAACCTGCAAATAATATCATACCATAGGTATATCCTTTTTTCTTAGTCGGTTTTCCAATTAACTTCCAGTAAGAGAATGTTTCACCAGGGTTTATAACAATATAATTTAATTTTTGAATAGCTAATTTAAGATTATTAATTTTATTATATTGTAAATACATATCTACATCCTTTAATTGTCGTAATAAAGGTGTGGTATCCTTATAATAAATGTAGGGATAATCCATGTATTCAATTCCTTTTGTCACTTTTGAGAATTTTAAATTACTAAAACACCACCAAAGATATCGTTTGGTGGTGTAATATTTTTTTCCTATTAAAAGTCTTACACGGCTTCGTTTCTTAGGTTTTAATTGATTTATCATCGAAATTCCCCCAAGTAGTTATAATTAATTAATCTTGTGGTATAAAATGATCAAAAATAAAGAAATCAAAACTCTTTTTGCTACTTTCTAATGCTTCTTGAGATTTTATAGTCCAAGCAAAGGTAGGAATGCGATAAAGGTTACGACATAAAACAAAAGATGGCATTTTACTATGCAAATGATTATAAGCAATAAAATGTGGCTTTGTAACAAAATTTAATAATAAATTCTGCAAGATAAAATAGAGTGAAGGATCACCACTTTCTTTATCTTTTATTAAATTACTAGATAATTGACCACGCATAACATTAGGACGATTTTTCTTATACCACATTAAAGCAAGTGGGTTAAAGGATTCAATGCAATAGAGTCCTTTATAATTATCAAGCATTGGTGCAACCACATCACAAACTGAAGTATCATGTGATTCTACTTTAAATTCAACAATCAAAGGAACCTTACCATTTACAAGGTTTAAAACTGATTCAAAAGTAGGAATTTGTTCATTTGAATGATATAATCTTAATTCCTGTAATTCTTTCAGTGTTAAATCACATACCTTTTTATCAAGTCCGCATATTCTGGTAAGAGTATAATCGTGGAATACGACTGGTATTTTATCTTTTGATAATTGTACGTCTAATTCTATACCATACCCGTGTTCTACAGCAAGTTTAAAAGCAGCCATAGAGTTTTCAGGTGATTTTTTGTGACTTTGATGAAGACCACGATGTGCAAAGTACCAACCTTTCCAGGGAGTTAAATCTGGACGGCTGGTTAGTTTTGGCATAATAGCAAGTAAATATAGAATGAATAGAGTTAAAATAATAATTGGTATTGTTAATAACCACAACATAATAGTCCTCCTTGTAGCAAACATAAAATATATAGATTAATATACGAAATGAGACAAGTATTTTTTATCTCATGATAAATAGATAAAGTATTATTATCTTATATTATAGGCATGCATACAATCTTTTTTCTAGTTTGTCATAAAAATCATAAAGTATTTAAAAAAGTATTTCTTAATCATCGATATCAAAATTTTCTAGTGCATTTGTCTTTTTAACTGGTTTGGAGTCCCCATGTTTTACAAAAATCATCGTGCATAAAGATAGGACTGAAAATATAAGTGAATAAGGAAATAAAGTACGGTAGGAAACATTTTCAAGTAAAGCTCCAGAAAGGATTGGAGTAATAATCTGTGCAGTCATTGAAAATACATAATATAATCCAGTGTACTTACCGATATTTGATCCATGGCTCATATCCACTACCATTGGGTATGAATTAACATTAATAGCTGCCCAACCAATACCTGTAAATGCAAAAACTACAAATATAACAGGGGAATAATGAATTAAGAATAAGCCCATAAAGTATGATATTGACATAAGTATAATTCCACTTATAACGGTTTTCTTTCTTCCTATCTTGCTGGATATAAAACCGATTGGAATATAACTAACCATTGCTGCACCAGTTGCCACTAATAGAGCATCTGCAAAACCTCCACCTTGTAAGCCCCACACTTTAGTAGCATACCTAGAAAATGCAGTGGTAACAGCATTATATGCAGTAAACCAAAGAAATATAGATGCCAAGATAAATATTAAACTACGTTTTACTTCCGGTGGCAACGAGTCATTTTCAAGTTTCGTTTCTTCTTTATTCATTTCTATGCTGTCAACATCTAGTTCTTTAGTTTTCTTTACTAGATTATTTTCGCGAACTGTGATAACTAATAGGATGACTGCAAATACCATAAGTGCCGATACTGTGAAAAAAACGATGCTATAATCGGGCCTAGATACTTTGGCTATTAGTATACGCATCATAATCAAGGTAAAAATAGCTCCCAAGGTACCCATTAAGTTAATGATAGAATTAGCTTTACTTCTTAATGGCTTCGGTGTTACATCAGGCATAAGTGCTACAGCAGGAGTTCGATAAGATCCCATAGCGATTAACAAAGCTCCTAATGAGATAAAAAATAAGAAAAAGTTGGTATTTTTATCTGCAATAGGTATTAAGGTCATAAAAATTACAGAAAGAATAGTACCTACAATAATAAAAGGGGTGCGTTTTCCTAATTTAGTATGTATACGGTCTGAAAACGATCCAAACATTGGTAGCATAAATAAGGCTAATACATTATCAATTGCCATAATAGCACCAGTTTTTGTTTCTCCAAGATGAAAAGTATCTGATAAAATTTTGGGTATGATATTGTCATATAATTGCCAAAAGGCGCATATTGACATAAATGCTAGACCAATAAAAAAAGTCTGTCTGTAATTTAATTTCATCGGTAATCCTCCTTACCATATGTTTCATATACTTATAATTATATCATGCAATGGATAGGGAAACAATGTATTAGGTTAATATTTACAAAATATTAACATGAAATAAATATAGCAATAAGTTTACTTTTTATTTGTAAATTATAAATAGAAACAGACATATATTTTATTAAGTTTATTTGTAAAGGCGTAAAATCTTGGATTATATAAATCAAGCATGTAATGATAGGGTAATAAGTGAAGATTATGCAGATTTAATTGTAGAATATCAACAGATTCCTGATATATTAAAATCAATAACTGATATTTGTTATAATAATATAAATGAAAAGCATGCAGTTAGTCATATACCTGTTAAGATTATGTCTGATAATATAATCAAAACTATAGGTTACAATGTTCTTCCTACTTGCTTTGGTATCGCGGATATACAGAGTCTAAATGCGTCTAATATTAACAGGATACGTAATAGTCCAAACCTAAATTTAAGCGGGGAAGGGGTTTTAATTGGAATTATTGATACTGGAATCGATTATACACATAATGCCTTTCGTAATTCAGACGGAACAACAAGAATAGTATCTATCTGGGATCAGACGATACAAACAGGACCAAGGCCAACAAATATAAATTTTGGTACAGAATATACAAGTGAGCAAATTAATCAAGCACTTAAAGGAGAAGTTCCATTGTCAATTGTTCCTTCGAATGACACAGATGGGCATGGAACCTTATTAGCAGGAATAGCTGGTGGAACTAGTAATAGTGAAAACAATTTTTCTGGAGTTGCTACAGCCGCTGAATTTGTTATAGTGAAATTAAAACAGGCAAAACGTTTTATTCGAGATTTCTTTGCTATACCGTATGATTCAATCTGTTTTGAAGAAAATGATATTATGTTTGGAGTTAATTATCTGATAAGTGTTGCCAATAAATTAAGTAGGCCAATCTCCATATGTATTGGTTTAGAAACATCTCAAGGGTCACATGATGGACGAGGAGCACTTAGTAGTTATCTATCAAGAGTAGGTAATCAGGGTGGAGTAGCAGTTACAGTACCAGCAGGAAATGAGGGGAATAGAGGGCATCATTACCGTGGAAGTATAAATATTAATGAATTTGATAATGTTGAGTTAAGAGTTGGCCCTAACGTAAAAAATTTCATTATGGAATTATGGGGAAGGGCTCCAGGCACGTATTCGATTGATATATTATCACCTGCTGGTGAATATATTCCACGTATACCTGCTAGATTAGATGAGAGCAGAGTTATCCGTTTTATATTTGAACGTACCGTAATATATGTCTATTATTTTTTAATTGAATCGCAGTCCGGTGATCAACTAATTTTTTTTCGATTTGAAAATGCATCGGAAGGACTCTGGAAATTTAAAGTTTATGCAAGGGGAGATATAACTTCTAATTTTGATATATGGTTACCAATACAAAACTTTCTAAACGATGATATATTTTTTTTAAGACCTGATCCATATTATACGAATACTTCCCCAGGTAATGCGATTGTTCCTATAGTAGCAACTGCATATGATTATACGAATGGAAGTTTATATATTAATGCTAGTAAAGGGTATACTAGAACCGAACATATATCTCCAAGTATTGCTGCACCAGGTGTTAATTTAATAGGACCCACTTTTAATCAAGGTTATAATACCGCAAGTGGTACTAGTTTATCAGCAGCACATACAGCCGGTGCAGCTGCATTGATAATGGAATGGGGATTACAAACAGGTATTTCAAAACAATTAAGTTCTACGGAAATCAAAAAATTTTTTGTTAGAGGGGCAAAAAGATCCCAGACATTAACTTATCCGAATAGAGATTGGGGATATGGGATTTTAGATTTATTTAATAGTTTTAATAGTTTACGTGGTTAAATGTTGTAAAACAGAATAGTTTAAAATATAACCTAGAGCTGTGGTATAGTTATTTCATTGTACCATAGCTTTTTTGTATTGCGTATTGGATTAATTACCGGATGCCTAATATTCTCATTAACTTAATTTTTGGATAAAGTTAATTTAGAAAACTTTATAACAAATCTGATAAAGACATTGACATTTATCTATATATAAAATAGAATACATATAGATAGGTATCAATATTTGAGTGATATTATGTGAAAGGAGCTATTATGGAGAGAAGTTATATAGACTATGCATTATTTATGAAAGCACTTTCTGATGAAACTCGTATCAAGATTTTTGATATGTTATCCCATGGAGAACTATGTGCGTGCAATATTTTAGATGAATTTAAAATAACCCAGCCTACATTATCTTATCATATGAAAATATTATGTGAGAGTGGTTTAGTAGAAAGTAGAAAAGACGGAGTTTGGATGAAATATACGATCAATAAGGCGGCATTAGAGTCCTTAAAGATTCTTTTTCATGATATTGATTTAAACCTGAATAAGCCAAATATATCATGTAAGAATATGTGTTAAAAAATGATAAACATTAAAATGTAATATAATAAAAGTATAGGCATCGATATGTCAAATTAGAAAGGATAAAAAAGTGAGTAATCAAAATAAAGAAGCAGGAATTGGATTTTTTGAGAGATATCTTACAGTTTGGGTTATTTTATGTATGGCAGCAGGAGTCTTAATTGGGGTATATATACCAGTAATCCCTGAGTTATTAAGTAAGTTCGAATATGCCAATGTATCCATACCGGTTGCTATTTTAATATGGTTAATGATATACCCAATGATGCTAAAAGTTGATTTTAATAGTATTAAACAAGTTGGTAGTAATCCAAAAGGTTTGATCATAACATGGATTACAAATTGGATTATAAAACCTTTTACTATGTATGGTATTGCGGCATTTTTCTTTTATATTGTATTTAAAGGGATTATACCTTCTGATGTTGCAAAAGAATATCTTGCTGGAGCTGTTTTATTAGGAGCTGCACCTTGTACAGCCATGGTATTTGTATGGAGTCACCTTACCAAAGGAAATCCAGCTTATACATTAGTGCAAGTTGCAACCAATGATTTAATAATTTTGATTGCATTTGTACCCATCGTTGCATTTTTATTAGGAATGAGTGATATTGCTATTCCATGGGTAACCTTGTTCTTATCAGTAGTTTTATTTGTTGTGATTCCTTTAACGGCAGGGTGGTTATCACGAACCATTATAACGAAGCAAAAAGGTTTAAGTTATTTTGAAGAAACGTATATTCCTAAGTTTTCTAATATAACCATCATTGGATTATTGTTAACTTTAATAATTATATTTTCATTTCAAGGACAAACGATTGTCGATAATCCGTTAAACATTCTATTAATAGCAATACCACTAATTATACAAACCTTTTTCATATTCTTTTTCTCGTACATCTGGTCAAGATTATGGAATTTACCACATAACGTAGCAGCACCAGCAGGTATGATTGGTGCATCTAATTTCTTTGAATTAGCAGTTGCAGTTGCTATCTCACTATTTGGTTTAAAATCTGGTGCAGCACTTGCAACAGTTGTAGGTGTGCTAGTAGAAGTACCAGTTATGTTAACACTTGTTAAGATTGCGAATAATACAAAAAGTTGGTTTGAGATAAAAAGGTAAGGGAGAATGTATCATGTATTATAAACCTAAAGTGGCATTTGTATGTGTACACAATTCATGCCGAAGTCAAATTGCTGAAGCGTTAGGGAATCACTTAGCAAGCGATGTGTTTGATAGTTATTCTGCGGGAACTGAAACAAAACCTCAAATTAATCAAGATGCAGTAAGATTAATGAAAGAAATCTACAAGATTGATATGGAAAAAACACAACGTTCAAAATTAATTGAAGATATCCCGGCGATAGATATGGTTATTACAATGGGTTGTAATGTGAATTGTCCATATTTGCCATGTAAACATCGTGAAGACTGGGGACTAGATGATCCTTCTGGCAAGAGTGACGATGTATTTAAAGAGACAATTCGTACAATTGAAAAGAAGATAATTGAATTAGCCAGTCGTATAAATAAAGGTGAAATATTATAAATCAAAAAGTTCCTATTCTATAATTAAGATAGAGTAGGAACTTTTTGATTACTTCTAGATGATTTTTCATAGATAAAGAGATAGTATTTGATATAGTAGGTATCCTATTTATCCATGATAAAAATGTTATTCTTGTATTATGATATGTAATGTTATATTATATTTCAATAATAAAAATATCAATTATAGATAAGCTTTCATAATCACAAAATTAGGGGGTAAATCGTATGGAAATTATATATACAGACGGTAAAAATAAAGATTTTATACATTTATGTGAGCTGTTAGATGATAACTTGAATGAAATAGTAGGTGGCGAAAAGCAAAGGTCCCAATATGTGCAATATAATACATTGACGCATATTCATGATGTATTTCTTGTATATGATAATGATTATCCGATTGCTTGTGCAAGTTTTAAACATTATGATGATGAAATAGCAGAAGTGAAAAGAGTATTCGTTCGAAAAGAATATCGTGGTAAAGGAATATCCAAACAATTATTAACAAGTTTAGAAAAGAAAGCAAAAGATAAAGGGTATCAAAGCTTAATTTTAGAAACCGGAAACATGTTAAAAGAAGCGAATCAACTATATCTTAAATTGGGTTATGAAATTATTGATAATTATGGTCAGTATAAAGATATGAAGGATTCGGTTTGTATGAAAAAGAATCTAGTTCATTGCTAAAATAGAAAGGTATTATTTTTATTATATAAAATTTAGTGATATTAATTAATAGTGTTAAAATAACCAAAAATAATTTTATAGTAAAAATAATGCCTTACATATTAAAGTATGATAGTTATGATAAAACGTCATTTTTTTATTGATATATATTTTTAGTAGATTGTTTTGTTTGCCTGATTTATATATTTTAGTTTGTCCAATGAGCAAGGATATCATATACGTCCTTATAATGTTTCTTCATATTAATTGGTTTAAAATCTTTGTTTACAAAACAGTGTTTTGACTCACCAGTTGTTCTTATCTGATTAGTTAAAACATCTATTATGGTATAGGATATAGTCATCTTTAATCCATTAAAATAAGTTATCATAGGAACAATAATTACCTTGTCATAAAACTTTACGGAAGACTTGTATTCGCACGTGATACCTAAAACAGGTGATAGGATGCCCATAGCTTCCATTTTATCATATCCTAACCCTATTTTTTCTAAGTAATCTACACGAGCTTCTTCAAACCATCTAATGTAATTCGAATGATGGATTACACCCATTTGGTCAGTTTCATAATAATTAGCCTGTCTTTCATAAGGTAAAATAACTTTCTTAGTAAAATCTTCAGTATCAATATTTTGATTCATCTGCTTCATCTCCTAAACATCTCATAGATATAATAAATTAAAAATTGTTTCATAGTGTAAGGAAAATAAAAATGCTATTACATCTTATTTGGATATAATAGCATTTCATAATAAATATTGCAACTAATCTCTTCGTTCACCTTTACGAATAGCAAATGCTTTACAGTGCCTTGCACAAGCAAAGCAAATGTCTGCACAATGTACAGACTTTTCATCTGAAAATTTTATACATTCACTTCCTAGGGCATCACATATATCTGCACACAGAGCAGCTGCATGCCTTGCAAAGATTGCATCACGAGCAGCAAAATTAGCAGTTAAGCCACAGATAGCGGCACAATCATTTACTAATACTGCTTGTGCCATTCTATCATGAAAATCATCCAACATCATGATAGAATGAGTCATGTGCTCACAAGTTGCCTCACAATCTTGTACCATAACAACTAGATTTCTGTTCCTATAGTGATCCATGTTTGGGTCTAAATAAATGGTTTGCCTTTTATCCATATAAACTCCTAAAAATTTGCTTACCGTATTAATATATTTGATATTACATAATAAGTGTATGACCAACTGGAGTAGATGAGTAAATTTGAGCTAATTATTTTTACGGTTAATAGATTAAGATTACAGATATAATTGATAAGTCTTACAAAATATGGTATAGTACAAAGGTATCACATAGTTAAGTAATTAAACAAATTATATGATGTATCTGGGAGGAACTTTATGAAAAAAATGAAACAGCTGGTAACAGTAATATCATTATTACTACTTATATCAACTTTATTTTATGGTTGCAGTAAAAAAAGTGATGAACTTCAAGTGGGGAATGAATCATCACAAGAAAATGATGTAACAAATAGTAATGAAGATACTGATAACACTGATCCAATTGAATCAGAAGATAGTAATGATACCACTGATACAGATTCAAGTGAATCTGGGAGTGAGAATTTAGAAACTACAAATACGGATGTTACAGAAACCGTGAATAATGAAATATCTGCAGAAGAGCTGGCTAAAATTGAAGCAGATATAAAAGAAATGAGAGATATGACGTCTATGGATTTAGTAAAAGAAATTAAAATTGGTTGGAACCTTGGTAATACCTTTGATGCAACAGGTGGCGGTAATACAAATAATGCAGAAACTTCTTGGGGTAACCCAAAAACTACAAAGGAAATGGTAGATGCAGTGAAAGCAGCAGGATTTAATACAATACGTATTCCTGTCACGTGGGGAAATCATCTAGGTGATGCTCCAGAGTACAAAATTAATCCAGATTGGTTAAATAGAGTACAAGAAGTAGTTGATTATGCCATAAATAATGGAATGTATACTATTATTAATTTACATCATGAAGAATGGCATTATCCTTCTTATGATAATTTAGATACTGCAAAAACAGAACTTACTGCAATCTGGTCGCAAATTGCAGATCACTTTAAGGATTATGATGAACACTTAATCTTTGAAGGTTTGAATGAGCCAAGAATGAAAGGTACTGAATTTGAATGGAATGGTGGAAATGAAGAAGGAAGAGATGTGGTTAACCAATTTAATGCTGCATTTGTTGAAACAATTCGTAATTCAGCCGGTAATAACCCATTAAGACACCTTATGATTCCTAACTATGCAGCATCTTCCGATCCAAAGGTATGGAAAGACTTTGTTAAGCCAGAAGATGAAAAGATTATAGTATCCGTACATGCATACACTCCATATAACTTTGCATTAAATGGTGGTGGTACTTCTACATGGAAAGTTGATAATGCTAGTGATACTAGAGATATAGATTACTTAATGCAAGCTATCTATGATAATTATGTAAGCAAAGGAACACCAGTTATTTTAGGTGAATTTGGTGCTAGAAATAAAGACAATTTAGCTGACCGTGTAGCTTGGGCTGAGTATTATATCAAATCTGCTAAAGCAAAAGGAATTCCATGTATATGGTGGGATAATGGAGCATTTGTTGGTAATGGTGAGAACTTCGGGTTGTTAAATCGTAAGGCTCTTACTTGGCAATTCCCAGAGATAGTAGATGCGTTGATGAAGGGATTAGAGTAGGGGGAACTTATGAACGTAATAACAGATAGACATCATGAAATTGAAAAAAGAAACGTTGTTAGTATTTTAGAAGTAGTAGAAGTAGAGACTGGTAAGAGAACCGTCTTGCAAGAATTTGATGTTCTTATTGAAGCTCCGAATTGGTTAAAGGATGGGAAACATCTAATCTATAATTCTGAAGGTAAGATTTATAAGTATAATATGGATACAAGCATTAGTACAGTAATTGATTCTGGAATCTGTGTCCATTGCAATAATGACCACGTTTTATCACCCGATCACACAAAGTTAGCTGTTAGCCATCATACTTATGAAGATGGCATGTCACGTGTGTACATTTTCCCAATTGAAGGTGGAACACCAACATTAATTACACCAATTGCTCCAAGTTACCTTCACGGATGGTCACCAGATGGTAAGACACTTGCATATTGTGCAGAACGAAATGGAGAATATGACATTCATACTATTCCTGTTGAAGGTGGAATCGAAGTGAAATTAACAGATACACCAGGTTTAAATGATGGACCAGAATATTCTCCTTGTGGCGAATACATCTGGTTTAACTCAGTAAGAAGTGGACTAATGCAAGTTTGGCGTATGCAAAAGGATGGTAGTGAACAGACACAGATGACCTTTGATGAGAGTAACAGTTGGTTTCCGCATCTATCACCGGATGGAAAAACGGTAGCATACATCACTTATAAAAAGGGAGATGTAGCGCCAGGAGATCACCCTGCAAATAAAAATGTTGAGATTAGAACTATGGCAGCAGAAGGTGGAGAATTTAAGACACTTGTTTCATTATTTGGCGGTCAAGGAACGTTAAACGTGAATTCCTGGTCTCCAGATGGAAAGATGTTAGCTTTTGTAAGTTATAGGTTGAAGTAGAATAGATAGTAAAGATAACAAGACAATTAGGTAACTTACTGTGTAGTTAAAAAAGGTGATTATTTTAAATCACGAATATGCAGTGAGTTATCCTTATTTTATATTAGTATAATCTTATTATTGATTAGGTTATATGGATATGTATTTATATAATTATAAAAAATGAAAAATAGAATAAGTAGTAAAATAGAAAGTCGATATCGTAGCGGTCATAATGTATTGGTCATAATAATAAAAATATTAAAAAACACGATTATTAAAAATCATAAAATTGATACTTGAAATGTTCTAAAATTTAGTATATAATGTCTTTCGTAGTTGCGTAATGCAATCACAAAAACAATATAGTATATTGGGCTATCGCCAAACGGTAAGGCACTGGACTCTGACTCCAGCATCTCTAGGTTCGAATCCTAGTAGCCCAGTAAAAAAAATGACCATCAAATGATGGTCATTTTTCTTTTAACTTTATTAACGCAGAGCAATATATATAAATCATTCACATTCCTTTTCAACGTACCTGGCATTTTTTATTTATGAACAACAGTCCCTGAATATTGGGTAAATATCTTTACTTCTAAGAAATTTCCCACTGGAGTAGGAGCTCCACAAGCAGCGTAGGTCAGATAAAGCGTGCCACTATAGGTTCCATCATTATAGTTATAGGTGGATGGTACATAGGATGCAGGTGAGTTCATATAATTTGATAACTGTGAAGGATAAATAGTGAACGTATAGGTAGCTGATTGAGTTACAGTCTTTGTTGTATCAGGTGCGGTTACTGTTCCAGTATATTTTGTAAATATTTTTACTTCTAAGTAACTTCCAACAGCTGTTGGTGCACCACAGGCTGCATAAGTTAAACTTAAAGTACCTTTATAGGTCCCATCATTATAAAAATATGTAGATGGTACATAAGATGCAGGTGAATTCATATAATTTGAAAATTGTGAAGGATTGATTAGAAAGGTATAAGTCTGTTCATAAGTTACAGTTTTAGTAGTTTCTCCAGCTTTTGCAGTTATACTAAGACCATTTAACATAAGTGCGCATAATACCATAAAACATACTACTTTTTTCAAAATTTTAGATGTCATTTCTTTAATCCCCTTTCAGATTTGTAGTTTTAGTAAAACAATTAATATAAAATTAAAGTTACTTTACATAATTAGTCTAGCACTACTTTATAAAATTGTCAATAATTTACAAAAAACCAGAGAGAAAACTGTGCAATTAATACAAAAAGTAATGGGTATTTCTACCATTGTTAATTTCATTTCAACTTTTTATAAGAAAATTGATACCTTTGCATTTTTTGTACAGGAAATGTAAAGCACCTAGCTTTTAAACGGATATAATTAATATTGAAAGGAAGATGTATAATGAATTGTTTTGAAGAAATTGAACTCGTGATAGACTATATAGAGAATAATATGAATAATGTTGAATGTGCTTACATATCAAAGCTTACAGGGGTTCCTAATGGATTATTTCAGAGAATTTTCGCTTATATTTGTGATGCTTCAATCAATGAATATATCCGAAAACGTAGGCTTACCGAAGCAGCAAGTAAGATATTACAGGGAAATGCTAGTGTAATCGATATTGCTATGGAATGCGGTTACGATTCTCATTCATCTTTTACGAGAGCTTTTAAAGAGCAATTTGGTGTTCCTCCAACTGGCTTAACAAATGAAATTTTTAAAACAAATGCGTATAAGCGTTTTTCCTTTCGAGAAGATGACGAAACTTATTATGTTATGAAAGGAAGAAGAATTATGGCAGATTTAGTTAAAGTGGAATATGTTGAAATGGATGAAAGACTGGTTATTGGTATTTCAAAATCTATTACCGGAGTTGGTGGACACGAATTGTGGGGTGTATATTTTAAAGGTGGGTATTCAGAAATATTAGGTAAAATAGCAGAATACCAATGCGCTGATATGGAAGATGAGTATATTGGGATAGGATATTGTGCAGATTTTAAAGATGAGAGTAGCCTTGGAAATGAGTATATAATTGGTGGGTATTATAAGATTGGAACTCCTATTCCAGAAAATATGATAAGCAAGGTAATACCGAAAGGTTTGATTGTTAAGGCACAGATAAAAGGAAAGACGCTTGATGATATTATTAATAACGCTTATATACTCATAAAAGATATGGCACAAAAAAATGGGTATGTGTTAGATAATAATAACTTCTATTGGTCAGAAATTTATACATATGAAAGATATTGTAATCCTGCGGAAAATGGCGCTAATGAATTAATTCTTGACTGGTATATGCCATGCAAAAAAAGCTAAGTTAGTCTAATGTTGTAAAAAAGGGGCATTGCCAAATGGCAGCATTGCGAAATGGCAGTAAGAAAGTAGCGTGTTTATTTTGCAACTGCCCCTATTAAATAAAAGTAATTTTAATGTTACTTGATATTTCCTTATTCTTTTTTAAATCTCCACTTAATTGTCATAAGCCAATTTGAAATTTCTTCTGATGTGACCAATCCGTTAACAGCAATACCAGGTAACAGATTGGATTTTGTACATTCTTTTGCTATATCATTCTCAATATTACTAAATCCCCCTCCACCATGAGTACAAAAAGGAATGATTGTTTTACCTGTAAAATCATGGTGTTTTAGAAAACTCATAACTGGTGGAGCTACTGTTTTAAACCAGTTAGGTGATCCTATAAATATAGTGTCAAAGTCTTTTATAGACACATTTCCAGATATTAATTTAGGACAAAATCCGCGAGAAATCTGATTTCTTACTTCTTTTGAAGCAGTATTATAATCAAAGGAATAATTTACATCAGGAATTAATTCTCTAATAGTTCCACCAGTCTGTGTTGCTATTTCTATAGCTAAATTCTTAGTATTCTGAAATAGAGAATAATATATAATTAGTGTATTGTTCATATTTTGGTTTCCTTTCATATCAAACTTACTACAGGTAAGATAGTCATCTCATGAATCATATTTTTTTAAGATGAATAAATTTAGCTGCAATGTTAGTTTTAGTACCCTTAATAGGCTATAAATACAATAAACTATAACATAAGGCCATAGTCAAGTATAAATTAGTATAATTGTTTACTTATGGAAAATTTTGAAATCCCCCTTGACAATACTTTTATTTTGGTTTATTATCTCTTTAATGATAACGATAACCATTATCATTATTAATAAAAATTATCAATTACTTAATAAATTAAAATAACAATAAAATCAAGGAGGAATTTAATATGTCATTAGTAGGAACAGAGGTAAAACCATTTAAGGCACAAGCATTTCACAATGGAAAGTTTGTAGGAGTTACAGAAGGTGATTTTAAGGGAAAATGGAGTGTTGTTTGCTTTTATCCAGCAGATTTCACTTTTGTGTGCCCAACAGAATTAGAAGATTTACAAAATAATTATGAAACACTTAAGAAACTTGGAGTAGAAGTATATTCTGTTTCAACAGATACTCATTTTACTCATAAAGCTTGGCATGATAGTTCAGAAGCAATCAAAAAGATAACTTATCTTATGATTGGTGATCCTTCTCATACATTATCCCGTAATTTTGATGTACTGATAGAAGCAGATGGTCTTGCAGATCGTGGTACATTTATTATAGATCCAGACGGAATTATTCAATCCGTAGAGATAAATGCTGGAAACATTGGTCGTGATGCAGGAATTCTTGTAGACAAGATTAAGGCAGCACAATATGTTAGAAAGAATCCAGGTGAGGTGTGCCCTGCAAAATGGAAAGAAGGAGCAGAAACTCTTAAGCCAAGCCTTGATCTTGTTGGAAAGATTTAAGGAGCGTGATTTATGATACTAGATGTTGATATAAGAGAACAACTAAAAGAGTATCTAAAACTTATGGAAGAAGACGTACTGATTAAGGTCAGTACTGGAAATGATACAGCGTCAAATCAAATGGAAGCCTTAATGGATGAATTAGTTTCAATTTCTGCGAAAATCAAAGTTGAAAAAGCTAATTTGCCAAAAACACCGAGCTTTAGCATCAATCGCATTGGAAACGATACAGGTGTAACATTTGCTGGCATTCCCTTAGGTCATGAGTTTAATTCACTTGTATTGGCTATATTACAAGTGAGTGGAAGAGCTCCAAAGGTTGATAATAATATAATTGATCAAATAAAAGCAATAAATGGAGTATATAATTTTGAAACGTATATTAGTCTCAGCTGCCATAATTGCCCTGAAATTGTTCAAGCACTAAACCTAATGAGTATTCTTAATCCTAGTATTTCACATACTATGATTGATGGGGCAGTGTTTAAGCAAGAGATTGATGATAAAGATATTATGGCGGTTCCAACCATATATCTTAATGGTGAATTTTTTGCAAGTGGTCGAATGAATTTAGAAGAAATTCTTGCAAAGCTTGGTAGTGCCACAGATAATTCTGAGTTAGAAAAGAAAGAGCCTTTTGATGTGCTTGTGATTGGTGGTGGTCCTGCTGGTTCTAGTGCAGCCATCTATGCAGCCAGAAAAGGTATTCGCACCGGTATTGTAGCAGAACGTTTTGGTGGTCAGGTACTAGATACCTTAGGAATTGAGAATTTTATAGGTGTGAAATATATAGAAGGCCCTAAACTTGCTGCTAGTTTAGAAGAACATGTTAAAAACTATAACGTAGATATTATAAGTTCACAACGTGCGAAACGATTGGAGAAAAAAGAATTTGTTGAAGTTCAATTAGAAAGTGGTGTTACTTTAAAAAGTAAAACAGTGATTTTATCTACTGGTGCTAGATGGAGAAATGTTAATGTACCTGGTGAGATGGAATTTAAGAATAAAGGTGTTGCCTATTGCCCACATTGTGATGGACCATTATTTAAGGATAAACAGGTTGCAGTAATTGGTGGTGGTAATTCCGGAATTGAGGCTGCTATTGATTTAGCTGGAATTGCGGAACATGTAACAGTACTTGAATTCTTGCCAGAGTTGAAAGCAGATGTTGTATTACAAGATAGACTTTATAGTTTACCAAATGTAACCGTCTTAAAAAATGTACAAACTAAAGAGATAACTGGTGTTGATAAGGTAAATGGTATTACCTATACTGACAGAGCTACTGGTGCTGATTATCATATTGAATTACAAGGAGTATTCGTTCAAATTGGACTTGTTCCAAATACAGATTGGCTAGCTGATGTAGTAGAACGTAATCGTTTCGGAGAAATTATGGTTGATTCTCATAACGAAACCTCCTTACCTGGAGTGTTTGCAGCAGGTGACTGTACAAATAGTCATTATAAGCAGATTATTATATCCATGGGATCCGGTGCCACAGCAGCGTTAAGTGCATTTGATTATTTAATAAGAAATTAATGAATTTAACCAATGCAAAAGATGAAAATATAATTTACAATACTAAAATAAGCACTTTATCAAAATTAGATAAAGTGCTTATTTTTATTTAATAATAATTGGATAGAGTGCTTATTTTTATATATCATAATAAAATCCTTTAATTCTATTTTGCTAGGATATCTAGGATTTTTTAGTACGAATTAATATAAACAATAATGTTAGTCACATTAATTATTATCTTAATCAGGTTGTCTTTCCAACATTCACTACAGGCAGCGTGGTATAAGTCTGTACCTGAAGAGAAGGATTTTCTAATTTTCGTAGAATCATGATTCCAGCTTGAACTCCCATATCATACACATTAATGTCAATTACAGTTGGTGTAGGACTAATAATTTTTGAATATGGATAGATATCAAATGTTAAAAAAGCTATATCAGATGGAACTAAGAGATTTAGCTTTTCGATTGCTCTCATGGTTCCAATTGCTATTGTATTATTTTCACAGACGATTGCTCGTGGTGGTTTATTTGATTTTAATAGCTCAATGGCGGTTTTATAACTTTCATCCATGCTAGAATCTGTATAACGGATTCGGTCAGGAGAAACTAAATATCCATAGCTATGCATGGTTCCAAGGAATCCTTTTAGCCGTTGCATAGAGATATAATCCGTTTTTTTACCACCTATAAAGGCAATATCCGCATATCCACAGGAAAGTAAGTACTCCGTTGCAAATTGCCCTGCAAGAGCATGATTCGTATCAACCCAACATAACTGGGTTTCAAAGCCTGGATGTCCAATTAAGATATGTGGGTATTGCTGCTTTATAATTAAATCTGCAATTTCTTCATTGATTGCAGAACCATGGATTATCATACCATCCGCACTTTTTTTAGCCATAACTTTTGCAACAGATTCTCCTGGATAGGAATCTTTAAACGTATCGACTAAGGTCATGGTATAGTTGGTTTTTGAAATTTCATTATTTGCACCACACATTATATCAAACATATGAGGATTGTGATAGGCTTCATCTTTACCAAGCGCTGTTAAAAATACAATGTTTTGAGTGGCTTGTTTCGCAAAGCTGACTGCTCTGAAATTTGGTGTATAATTTAATTTCTTTATAGCATCATTTACTCTTGCTACTGTAGCTGGGGATATGGTAGTCCAGTTATTTAACACTTTAGAAACTGTAGATGTTGATACACCTGCTTCTTTCGCAACATCATTAATTGTAATAGGCATGGTATTCTCCTTAAATAATAGACAGATTTGATATTATAGTATAGCGGTTTCCTTACAAAGTCAACTATTTTTGCTAAAACAACATTGACCATGTTAGTGAATTATGTTAAAAATTACTTAAACAAGTTAAGAAAATAACTTGTAGGAAAAGTAGTTTAAGAAAACGCTTTCCTAAATATTTTGAAGGAGGATACATTTATGAAACGAATTATTAGCTTCATTTTATGTGGTTTACTGATTATGGGGGCATTGACAGGTTGTGGAAAAAAAGATTCTACAAAAGAAACAGGAACTACAGAATCAACGGAGACAACAGAATCCACAAAAGCATCTGAAAGTTCACAGAATACTACAGATGATAGTGCAGTAATTGAGCCTGTTGATCTTAAGGTATGGCACGATGGTGATGAGAGTATCATGGCAATCATTGCAACAAAAGTAAATGATACATTAAAAGACACCGGTATTACAGTAACATTTGAAAAGAAAACTGGTCTTACGGATCAAATTAAATTATATGGGAACGATGCAGCCAATGGTCCAGATATGTATTTCTATGCTCATGATTCTTTAGGAATCTTTGCAGAAATGGGAGTATTAGCACCTATTACCGATATTATTAGTACGGATGTAACTGCAAACTTACTTCCTGTAACTATGGAAGCTGGTACCTATAAAGGAACACAGTATTTCCTACCACTTTATTTTGAAACCTTATTATTTATGTATAATAAAGATTTATGGCAGGGAGATATTCCATCCACAACGGAAGAATTGTATGAATATATGGTTGCGAATACTGATGTAAATGCAGGTAAATATGCAGTAGTCAATCAACATTCAACGGCATATAACGTAGCACCATTCATAAATGGATTTGGTGGTTACATCATAAATTCAGAAGCAAAACCAGGTCTTAATGAACAAGCTACAAAAGATGCCATTGTTTATAATCAAAAATATGCAAAGTTACAAGCTGACGGAGATTATAATACAGTAAATACATTATTTAATAATAAACAAGCAGCAGCTATTATTGGTGGACCTTGGTTGATTTCAGGAATAAAAGAAGCAGGGATTAATTTAGGATTTAAATCATTAGCAGATTTCAAACTTCCAAATGGTAATGGACTTGCTCCTTATACTGGAGTTCAAGGATTTGGAGTAATGAAATATGCAGTAGAAACTAAAAAAGATGCAATTGCTAAAGTATTAGAGGTATTAGCTGGAGCAGAAGTTGGTATAGAATTAGCAAAGAATTCAGGTTGTGCACCTGCTAATAGCAAAGCCTATGATGATGCTGATGTAACTGCAAATGAAATGATTGTTGCAATCAAAGATACAGCACAAACAGCAAGACCAATGCCAAATGTTCCAGAAATGAGTGTTATGTGGGGACCAACAGAAAATTTACTAGCAGCTGTAAACAAATCGGATGAAGATATTAATAAATCAGCTGACAAATATCAAGAAGAAGCATTAACTGCAATTTCTGATATGCAATAAAGTAATTCTCTAGTCAATTGCGAAACGATTAAAAGAGCATATCTATGATGTTTCGCAATTGCCTAAGTTTGATTCGGGGTCATAAGTCATTTTTATAGTAAGCTATGAATATCAGCGTATATATATTCAGCTTGGCGTAATCCGGCTGAAAGCGGTTGCTTATATTTTGTTTGAGACATTGAAAAAATGTGAGCTCTATGCGAACATTTTTCTCAGTTTATGGCTCAAAAAGAAATATACCGATTGAAGGTAAGGTAGCCAAATGAATATATGTACGCTGATATTCATTCGCAAACTAAATTTTGACTTATGACACCCGAATCCTAAGTTTTTTATTCGGGTGGTGGAAACCACCGCTTTCTATTTTGGGGGTAAAAATGAAACGAAAACACAAGACTCTTCCATGGCTTTATGTGTTACCTGCTATGATTCTTATTGGAGGTATTATTGTATTTCCTATACTATATACAGGATTTATATCCTTAACTAATATGAATTTATTTCATTGGTCAAATTTTAAGGTAATTGGTTTGGGAAATTATCAAAGGGCATTATTTAAAGTAGATTCAGGGTTTATGATGGCGTTACTTACAACAGTAATTTGGACCGTCATCAATATGGTACTTCAAGTAACAATTGCTTACCTAATTGCGTTAGGTTTAAATGCTCCTGGCTTAAAATTAAGAAGATTATATAAGACATTACTTATGTTTCCTTGGGCTATGCCAGCATATGTATCCATCTTGTTATGGAGAGTAGGTATGTATAACACGGAGTTTGGATTATTTAATAAAATGGCAGTAATGTTTGGTTTGCCTAAATTGAATTATTTATCTGAAAATGTACCAGCATTTCTTTCTAGTATGATACTTAATTTATGGATGGCATTGCCCTTTATGATAATGATGATTGATGGAGCACTACAAAGTATAGATCAAAGTTTTTATGATAGCGCTATGATTGATGGGGCTGGATTTATAAAAAAGAATCGATATATCACAATTCCTTCCCTAAAACCAATCATTGCACCTGCAATCATAATGACTACATTTACTACCTTTAAGCAATTCGATATTATTTATCTACTTACCTTGCAAAAGGGATCACTTACCGGTTCCACTTTGCAAACAATCATTACCTATGCACATCAAAATGCATTTGTTTCAAATAATTACGGTTTATCATCTGCCGTATCTATCATAATTTTTGTTATTATTATATTATTTTCCCTATTTACCAATCGAGCAATTAAGGAGGAAAACTAATCTGCATGAATAAAATACGAAAAACAGTAGGTTTAAGTTTCTTAAATATGATTTTTATTATAATATGTGCTGTTAGTTTATTACCAATTCTTTATGCTCTTTCTTTAGCTTTTAGTGGAAATAATGGAGCATTTATGACTGGGTTATCTTTTATTCCAACTCATCCTACACTGAAAAATTTTCAAGTTATTTTATTTGACGAACCATTTTTAATTTGGTTAAAGAATTCCATCATCTTAAGTGTTGGGACAATGGTGATGGCAATGAGTGTATCTGTTGTAGCTGCTTATGCCTTTTCAAGATTTCGTTTTAAGGGAAGAAGGCATATGTTATTGTTACTAATTCTTCTAAATGCATTTCCCCAGATATTATCTATGTTTGCTATATTTCGATTATTTAAACTTATGAATTTGTTGAATTCACAATTTGGGTTAATTGCAATTTATGCTGGTTCTATGTGTATTTTTAGTATTTGGAATATGAAAGGCTTTTTTGATACCATTCCAATTGAAATCGAAGAAGCATCTAAAATAGATGGAGCAAGTAATTTAAGACTATTATTAAATATTGTATTACCCCTTGCTAGACCAGCAATTATTGTAACCGCTGTTATGGTTCTTATTTTTGTATGGAATGAGTATCTATTTTCCACTACTTTTATGCTGAATGAAAGTAGTTATTCTCTTGCTGGTGGACTTTATCAGCTACAAGCCAATGATTATAGTAGGAGTTGGCCTTTATTTTCGGCAGCGTCTATCTTGATATCTATCCCTATATTAATCATCTTTTTTTGTATACAAAAATATATGGTTTCTGGTTTAACAGCTGGTGGTGTGAAGGGATAATTAATTTGAAAATTGAAGGAGTATAAAAATGAACAAAAGTGCAATTTTACATATACCACAGTCTCATTATGCGTTTGCAAATAGTGAGACTGAGCTAACAATACGTCTTAGAACTGCAAGTGGTGATATCACTAATTGTGTCTTATATTATGGTGACAGGGCTTGTAATCAAACACCGGTGCAATTTTTTCCGTTACAGATGGAACTAGTTGCAAGGGATGAATTATTTGATTATTACGAAGTTACAATAGATTCTCCATTCACAAGAGTATGCTATTATTTTAGATTAGAAACCAAAAAGGAATGGACCTATTATTATGGAGATCAATTCCGAAAGGATTTACCTGATATTATCTTGAATGGAGTAATG
>JARBTX010000065.1 GCA_029239975.1 Anaerocolumna sp. | reverse complement strand
AAAAAAACTCGTAAGTTCTTTATTTTAATCAAAGTTTATTTATTAACTATAATAATTATAATCAGATGGAGGCGCTTTATGGAGAACACATTAGAACAAGTGAGATTAGACAAACTCAAGTTATTATCAGAAAGAACAAACCCATATCCAGAGAGATATGAAACGACTCATGAATTAAAGGAACTGTCAAATATTCCAGACGGTACTACTAATATAAAAGCAGCAGGAAGAATTATGTTAATTCGTAAGATGGGGAAGCTCTCCTTTATTACGATAGCAGATATAGAAGGTAAAATTCAAACTGCTCTAAAAAAAGACGAAGTCGGTGAAGAACAATACGATTATTTTAAAAAGTGCTTTGATATTGGGGATTATATTGGGGTGGAAGGCGAAATGTTTACTACCCAAACAGGTGAAAAAACAATTCGTGTGAATAGGTTTACCTTCTTAGGGAAAGGATTAAAACCATTACCAGAGAAATTTCATGGTATTAGTGATATCGATAGCTGTTATAGACAACGATATTTAGATTTACTTATGAATGATGAAACAAGACGAAGGTTTTTGATGAAATTTCAATTCATAAAAGAAATAAGACGTTTCTTAGAAGATGATGGTTATATAGAGATAGAAACGCCTGTATTAATTAATAAACCATCTGGTGCGTTGGCAAGGCCATTTGTATCCCATCATAATGCATTAGATATCGATGTATTCCTTCGAATTGCACCAGAGACCTATCTAAAAAGAGCAGTGGTGGGCGGATTTACAAAAGTATTTGAATTTGCAAGATGTTTTCGAAATGAAGGTATGGACGCTACACATTTGCAGGATTTTACAATGTTAGAATGTTATAGAGCATATTATAACTATAAAGATAATATGAAATTTACCCAAGATATGTTGTGTCATGCTGTAACCAAAGTATTTGGTAGTGCTAAAATCCAAATGGAGGATAAAATCATTGATTTTAAGGAAAGATGGCCAGTTGTATCATTTCGTGATTTGATTTTAAAAGATTGCAATATAAATATTGATGAATTTACTACTGCTGAAGCACTAAGGGATGAAATAAAGAATAAGGGAATTACATTAGAATCAGAGACAGACATAAACCTTTTAGGAAGAGGGAATTTGATTGACTTGCTCTATAAAAAGGTGAGTAGACCGAAGTTAATAGAACCAGTCTTTTTAATTCATCATCCTATTTCCCTTTCTCCACTTGCTAGAGCAAATGATGAAAATAAAGAAATCACAGATCGTTTTCAATTGATTATAAATGGTGCTGAAATCATAAATGGTTATTCTGAGCTAGTTGATCCTAAGGAACAAAGCAACAGATTAATGGAGCAAGCAAAACTAAATGCAAATGGTGATGCCGAAGCTATGGTTATGGATAAAGACTATATTACTGCAATGGAATACGGAATGCCCCCTATCTCTGGCTGGGGGATGGGAATAGATCGTGTCATGCAGGTTTTACTTAGAACAGGAAATATAAAAGATTCTGTGTTATTTCCAATTATGAGACCATTTGAATAAACTAAATATAGATAAAGAATAGTGTAAAGATTTAATCAAAATTTTGATTAGAATTTACACTTTTCTTTTATAATGAATTATTCAATGTACAATTACTATTTTTACATTAGAAGTATAGTGGGATTTTTCGTTGCTATAATTCGACAAATATTGGCTAAATATAACTATTTATTTAAAATAATGATTGAAAACGTAAAATAGATATAGTAATATTGTTACTAATTAATGGAAGAATGGTACTTATTTACCAGGGATAATTACTAGTTAGAAAGGTGACGAAAGATGAACTACAAAATTGGTAGAAGCAATAACAAAAATGTAAGTTTGGCTGTTAGAGAAGCAACTGGGGAATTAAAAGCTCCAAAACTAATTATATTCTTTTCAGGTGTGGATGATTTTAAAGAAATAGCAAATGAAATAAAAAGTGTCTTTCCTAATTCTATTACTATGGGAGCTACAACCTTTGCTGCTTTTTGTAAAGACGGTGCTTTTAAAGATACATTACTTGTACTAGGAATTGAAGATGGAATTATATGCGAAGCAAACATATTAGAGGATGTAGATAAGTATGCTCTAAAATATGTAGAAAGAGTTGAAAGCTGTGCAGCAAAATTTAGAAAACCAGAAAATACAATTTGTCTAGAATTTTCTAGTGCTTTAATTAGTTGTGAAGAATTGGTGTTATCAACACTAAATTCCATCTTAGGTAAGAAAAAAATACCTGTATTTGGTGGGTCAGCTGGAGATAGGGGTAGAGCAGAAAATTCTATGATTTCACTTAATGGACAAGTATATAGCAATGCATGTGTATTTGTTATGATTGAAAATTTAGGTGGCAAAATTAAATTATATAGAGAGAACATATATAAACCTACAAAGCACTATTTTAAATCAACAAAAGTAGATGTTAGAAAACGTATTGTTTACGAATATGATCATAAGCCAGCTGCATCGGTGATGGCAGATGCCTTAGGAGTTAAAGTTGATGAATTAGATAAATACCTTGATAGTTACCCTATGGGAAGAATTATTGGTAACGAAATGTATATCATTGCAAATAAAGCGGTTGTAAATGGAAGCGCAATGGAGTATCATGCTAGAATTTATAACAACTCTCAGATTGTATTATTAGAACCAGATGATTATAAGACTGTTATAAAAAATACGTTGGATAAAGTGAGACAAGAAAGTAGAAATAGAAGCCTAACATTAATGGTAAATTGTTTGGCAAGATCCATCTTATTTGAAGGAGATGGTTATCTAAATGATTTTGCTACTGGAGTTGGTAATTCCTTAGGTGATTTTGTTGGATTTGCAGGTTATGGGGAACAGCTAAATGAGCAGCATTTTAATCAAACTATGACATTAGCAGTTTTTGAATAGGAGGATTTATGAGTTGGTTTAAACATAAAAAAGCAGCAGAAGTGGAAGTAGCTGCTTCAAAAGAAGTCGTAATAGAAAATACAGTGAATGATAATAGTATGGTTAAAAGCATACAATTTGGTGTACTACATATAGAAGAAAAAATTGAACAGTTAATGACGGAAGAAGTTGAAGTATCAAAGTATATGGACGATGTAACAAATACGTATTCTGAAATAGCTGAAATTAATAATCGAATTACTAATTTGAATAATGATTTTAAAAATTTTAGTACCTATGCAAATCACATTAATGATATTATTGAGAAATCTGATTCTGTGATAGCAGAAACAGAAAGTAATGTGGAAATTTTAGTTGATAATATTAACGGAACCAATAAACAATTAGACTCTATCGTTTCAGTATTTCATAGATTAGAAAAAGATTTTGCTAATATTAAAGAAATGTCAAATGGTATTACAGGCATAGCTAGTAGAACAAATCTGTTAGCTCTTAATGCATCCATAGAAGCTGCAAGGGCTGGTGAAGCAGGAAGAGGATTTTCGGTTGTAGCAGAACAGATACGAGAACTTTCCACATCAACAAAGAAATTAGTAGATGGCATTGATGAAAGTATACAGGCGCTTCTTGAAAGTATTAATAATGTAAATACCGAAATTAGCGCGTCAAAAGCTGCTAGTACTACAAACTTAAATAAAGTAAAAGATGTTAATAATAATATAAAACAGGTTAGTGAATGTACAGAAGAAGTAAAAGATTTCAGTAAGCAGATTATAGAAGGAATTGATCGTACAAGTGCTAAAATGAACGGAGCTGCACAAGGAGTAGATGCAATTGCTGATGTAGTAGATTCCTTTGGAGAAAAGATTGATAATTTGAATGTTAAAATGAGTAAAAAATCCAGTATCATTTGTAGTGTAATTGATTTCTTACAACAAATGGAGAATATGCTTGCTGAAATGGTAAAATAGAAACTAAAAATTACATGTAAATTAAATTAAGAAGGCTGTTATAATCAAGTTATTATAGAAATTGGATTTCTATAATAACTTATTGTAACAGCCTTTTTATGCCACTTTTACTCTTAAATAAATTAAATAGATGTAAAATACATAAAGTATGGAAGTGAAAATTTTAAATCCACGCACCATCAAGAGTAATAACTTGTCCATTTAAATAGTCATGCCCAGTTGCAATATGATATACAAAGTCAGCAACTTCATCTGTCCGTCCAAGGCGATTTGCTGGAATTTCTTCAATTAACGAAGCTAAATCATCCTTATCTAGAACATGATTCATTGTTGTATCAATAGCACCACAAGCGACTGCATTTACTTGTATGTTACTAGGTGCAAGCTCCTTGGCTAACGCTTTGGTAAAAGAATTCATTGCTCCTTTTGATGCAGAATAAGCAACTTCACAGGACGCTCCTACAACTCCCCATACTGATGAAATGTTTATTATTTTACCTGCTTTATTGGAAATCATATCAGGTAACGCTAAGCTGCAACAGTTAAAAACTGAATTAAGATTGGTATTCATAACGGTATTCCAATCTTCTGGTTTCATATCAGTAAATAAACCAATATAGGATATACCTGCGTTATTTACTAATATATCGATGTTAGAAAAATGCTTTTTTGCGGTTGCAAATAGTTCAAGGGCTACTTCATAATTTCCAACATCACCCAAGAAAGCGAGACAGGAAACTTTAAGTTCTTCGATTTCTGCTTTTGTCTGCAATAATTCTGATTTATTATGTGCGCAGTTAATAATAATATTGTAACCTTCTTTTGCAAATCGAATTGCAATGGCTTTTCCTATTCCTCTGGATGAGCCGGTGATTAAAACAGTAGGTTTATTCATAAAACACCAATCTTTCTTAAACAATCATAGTTATATTCAAATCGTTCGTATAAATTAAACCCATTATAGCACAATCTATTATTAATGAAAATTAGCTCTAATATTAAAATAAGATTTTTTGATGTGAATATTTCATTTCGTAACTATCAGATGCTTGTCTTTAAATAGGGTTTCTGATATACTGATTAAGGCTTAAAATTTGTTAAGTTAACCATAATTTGGGGATTATTTGTAATTGAATATAATCACAAAAAACGAGTAACAATTGCAGTTTATAAGATTATTTACTAAGAAAGAGGATATAAACAATGAATTATAAAAAGCTATTCTTATCAATATGTTCCATTCTTATTGGAGTGTTCATATTTAAGGTTGGAATGGAAGTAGGAGCAGCTACGTCAGAACCTGGGTCAGCATCAGATCCGTTAATTACACAAAGTTATTTAGAAAAACGGCTGGAAGATTTCACAGGTGGTTCGAGTCAAAGTTTTAAAAAGGTATCATTAAAAAAAGGAAATATATTAACTGCAGATGAAGGTACAGAATTACTATTATATAGTGGTAATGCCAATATAGCTGGTAGTAAAGGATTGATTAACACTTCTAGCGGTGAATTATTTCAAAATGGGTACACTATGGTTAAGTATAATAACTTTCTCTCACCCACAGATGGATCAGGTATAAAGGCTACCACATCGGCTACAATATTTGTGAAAGGAAGCTACTCAATTAATTAAAATTTAGGTAATTAAATCATGTAAGATTTATCATAGAGTAATTAATATAATCAAAAATTCGTATAGAAAAATAAAAAATAAAATTGATTTATAAAATTAGAAAAGGTGCGAAACATGGAAAAATTCACAAGTACATCAAAACTAAATCATTATATTCTACTTATCTTAGGAACCATATTAATGGCTATATCCGTAAACTTGGTATATGATCCACTAGAGATGGTAACAGGTGGAGTTACAGGTTTGGCTATTGTAATAAAGAAAGTATCAAGTATATGGATTAAAGATGGTATACCAATTTGGTTAACCAACATTGTTCTTAATATACCTTTATTAATTGCAGCAGTATTAGTTAGAGGAAAAACGTTTCTAAAAAATACTCTGTTTGCAACAGTAAGTTTATCCATTGCTTTATACATTATTCCTACTTATGATATCGTTTATCAAGATTACTTGCTTGCAGCTGTATTTGGTGGATTAATTGGTGGTGTTGGCTTAGGATTAGTGTTTGTAACCTTATCCTCAACTGGTGGAACAGATCTTCTTGCTATGATTATTAATAAATACAAACCGTATTATTCAGTACCCCAAATATTAATCGTAATAGATGGAATCATAGTATTAGCAGGTGTAATTAGTTTTGGTGTTACGAAAGCGTTATATGCAATTATTGCAGTTTATATCACAACTAAAGTATCCGATAGTATACTGGAAGGTTTAAAATTTGCAAAAATGGCATATGTTATATCTGATTACTATGATGAGATTGCAAAGCAAATTATGAAGGATTTGGACCGTGGTGTCACAGGGGTTTCAGCTACAGGAATGTATTCTAATAAAGATAAAAAAATGTTATTTTGTGTCGTTTCAAAAAAAGAAATTGTTGAGTTAACTGAGATTGTAGCTAAAATTGACCCAAGAGCATTCATCATTGTGAGCGACGTTCGAGAAGTTATGGGTGAAGGTTTTAGAGAATATAGACAGTAAAGTTTGCCTAAATTGTAGGAAAAATCGGTAAAAGTACTTATTTTAAATATTAATATACAAATTATACAAAAGCGAAAAAATTAATTTGTTAAAATGGGATATGGCATTAATAGTGCTAATGGTGTATTATTACTCATATAGTAATAGTACAAGGTTGTGTACGCAATAAGACATACAAATTTAGGGAGGAAATGAGAAATGGCAAGTTTATCTTTGAAAAATATTAACAAAACATATCCAAATGGTTTTGTAGCTGTTCATGATTTCAATCTTGAAATAGCTGACAAGGAATTCATTATTTTCGTTGGACCATCAGGTTGTGGTAAATCTACAACACTTCGTATGATAGCAGGTTTGGAAGAAATTACAGCAGGCGAATTATGGATTGGCGATAAATTAGTGAATGACGTAGAACCAAAGGACAGAGATATTGCGATGGTATTCCAGAACTATGCATTATATCCTCATATGTCTGTTTATGATAATATGGCATTCGGTCTTAAATTAAGAAAGACTCCAAAGGATCAAATCGATAAATTAGTTCAAGAAGCTGCTAAGATACTTGGTATCGAGCATTTATTAGATCGTAAACCTAAGGCATTATCCGGTGGTCAAAGACAACGTGTTGCTATGGGTCGTGCTATCGTTCGTAATCCTAAGGTATTCCTTATGGATGAGCCTTTATCCAACTTGGATGCAAAACTAAGAGTACAGATGCGTATTGAGATCTCTAAATTACATCAGAGATTACAAACAACAATCATCTATGTAACACATGACCAAACAGAAGCTATGACACTTGGTACAAGAATCGTAGTTATGAAAGATGGTTTCATTCAACAAGTTGATTCACCACAAAACCTTTACAACAATCCTAACAACGTTTTCGTTGCTGGATTCATTGGTTCTCCACAAATGAACATGATTGAATCTAAAGTTGTAAAAACAGGTTCTGATGTTGCATTACAATTTGGTACTAATTCCATTAAATTACCTGAAGCAAAAGCTAAGAAGTTAATTGATGGTGGATATGACAACAAAACTGTTATCTTAGGAATTCGTCCAGAAGACGTTCATGATGAAGAAATGTTCATCAACAACTCTCCTGAAAGCGTTGTTGAAGCAACAGTTAAAGTATACGAATTATTAGGTGCTGAAGTATTATTATACTTTAACGTTGATAATTTCGATATCACAGCACGTGTTAACCCACGTACAACAGCAAGACTTGGAGATACAATCAAAGTTGCATTTGATTTATCTAAAATCCATGTATTTGATAAAGAAACAGAACAAGTAATTACTCACTAATTACAATTATATTATAAAATTTAGGGAATACGAGATCTCGTATTCCCTTTTTTTATAATCTGTAAGTTAAATGATAGTGGAATAGTGATTTCGTACATAAAATTTTTACAGTAACAGTAACAGTAAAGGGGAGTATGGTACATTTGAAATAACAGGTCAATATATTTAATATAGTAAAAAAGTATTATTTTATTATTTGTTTAATAATTAAACTAATTAAAAAAATAGGATATTTGACAGTATTGTACTAAAAATATCTTGAAAAATGTGTGAAATTAGTTTACTTTTGACGAAAACAATGATAAAATTAGTTCATATTAATTTGAAAAAAGAGAAAAATACAAATTATCAATATAGAAGGAGTGTGTTTACATGATTTCCAATCAAATTTTACAGAATACAATTGAAGGTCTTAAAGCGATTGCAAGAGTTGACCTTTGTGTAATGGATACAGAAGGAAAAACGTTAGCAACAACTATTAGCAATGCAGATGAATATGAGAATGCAGTATTAGCATTTGTAGAGTCACCAGCGGATAGTCAAGTATTACAAGGTTTTCAATTTTTTAAAGTATTTGACGAACATCAATTAGAATATGTTATCTTAGCAAAAGGTGACAGTGATGATGTTTATATGGTTGGTAAGATTGCATCTTTCCAAATCCAGAATTTATTAGTAGCATACAAAGAAAGATATGATAAGGATAACTTTATCAAAAATCTATTACTTGATAACTTATTATTAGTTGATATCTACAATCGTGCAAAGAAACTTCATATTGAAACTGATGTAAGACGAGTTGTATTTATAATAGAAACTAAGAATGAAAAAGATGTAAATGCACTTGAAACTGTTCGTGGCTTATTCTCTGGCAAAACGAAGGATTTCATTACTGCAGTAGATGAAAAGAACATAATTTTAGTAAAAGAACTTAAATCCAATGAAACATATGAAGATATGCATAAAACTGCTAGAGTAATCTTAGATATGTTAAATACAGAAGCAATGACAAAAGTACATGTTGCATTTGGTACTATTGTGAATGAAATTAAAGACGTTTCAAGATCTTACAAAGAAGCTAAGATGGCTCTTGATGTAGGTAAGATTTTCTATAGCGGACGTAATGTAGTAGCTTATAGTAATTTAGGTATTGGACGTTTGATTTATCAATTACCTATGCCATTATGTAAGATGTTTATCAAAGAGATTTTTGATGGTAAATCACCAGATGAGTTCGATGAAGAAACATTAACTACAATTAACAAATTCTTTGAGAATAGTTTAAATGTGTCTGAAACATCAAGACAATTATATATCCATAGAAATACTCTTGTTTATCGTTTAGATAAATTACAAAAGAGTACAAACCTAGATCTTAGAGTATTTGAAGATGCTATTACATTTAAAATTGCCCTAATGGTAGTAAAATACATGAAATATATGGAGACTCTGGAGTATTAAAATGGCTTTTTCTTACGATATCAAAAAAAATTTTAAAGATACAGATACACCAGTGATTATTTTTGAGCAAGTGTCAAAAGCATATCAAAAGGGAACTCCTGCGCTTAATAATATAAGTTTACAAATTCGAAAAGGTGAATTTGTATTTATTGTTGGGAGCAGTGGTTCTGGTAAGTCTACTCTTATAAAACTTATGTTAAAAGAGATTGAACCAACAAGTGGAAAAGTCTTTATTAACTTTAAAGATTTATCCAGATTAAGACATGGACAGGTGGCAAAATATCGTAGGAGTATTGGGGTTGTATTTCAAAACTTCCGATTATTAAAAGACAGGAATGTATTTGAGAATGTTGCATTTGCTCAAAGAGTAATAGAGATGCCGACAAGTACCATAAGAAGACAGGTTCCTGCCATATTAGCAACCATGGGACTATCCGAAAAACATAAATCCTTACCGAGTGAATTATCCGGTGGTGAACAACAAAGAGTTGCCCTTGCCAGAGCTCTCGTTAATAATCCGGTCATTTTATTAGCAGATGAACCAACTGGTAATTTAGATCCTAAGAATTCTTGGGAGATTATGCAACTATTAGATGAAATCAATAAAAGGGGAACTACTGTTGTGGTAGTTACTCATAATAGTGAGATAGTAAACAAGATGCAAAAACGAGTAATTACCTTGAATAAAGGTATATTAATCAGTGATGAACAAAAAGGTGGGTACACCCATGCGCATTAGTACATTTATATATAGCTTGAAGCAAGGGATTAAAAATATTCGAAGGAATCGAATGTTTTCTCTTGCTTCCATAGGCACAATATCAGCGTGTTTATTTTTATTTGGCATATTTTATTTCATTGTAGTCAACTTTCAATATATGATTAAAACAGCCGAGACTCAAGTTGGAGTAACGGTTTTTTTTGCTGAGGGAATCAGCGAAGATCGAATCAAAGAAATTGGTGATGAAATTAAAGTTAGGGCAGAAGTATCGTCCGTAGAATATATCTCAGCAGAAGATACTTGGGAAAATTATAAAGAAAAGTACTTAAGTCCAGAACTTGCAGAGACTTTTGGTAATGACAATCCTTTAGCTGATTCTGCTTCCTATTCTGTATACATCAATGATGTATCTATGCAGAAATCTCTCGTCAAATATATTGAAAATATTGAAGGTGTAAGACAAGTAAATCATTCAGATTCCATTGCTGACACCTTTAAAAACTTTAATGCATTTGCAGGATATGTATCAGCTGGCATTATTATAATTCTATTAGGAGTGTCAATTTTCTTAATTAGTACAACGGTTACAATGGGTATTTCTGTTCGTAAAGAAGAGATTTCTATTATGAAATTAATAGGTGCAACCGATAGTTTTATACGTTCACCTTTTATAGTAGAAGGAGTCATAATAGGAATTATAGGTGCATTTATACCAATTATTGGATTATATTTCATTTATCATAAACTTATATCATATATTACAGAGAAGTACATAAATATATTTCATGCATTTACATTTCTTGAAACAAAAGAAATATTTATGACTCTAGTTCCTGTTTCTTTATGTATAGGAATCGGAATCGGATTTATTGGTAGTTATATGACGATAAGAAAACATTTAAGACGCTATACGTAACGATAAACCTATGTATTTAATTTCCTAGGAGATGATAAAGTGGCTAAAATACGTGATAATAAAAACTCTATTAATAAACAAAATAATCTAGATGAAAAAACTTTTAATAGAGTTGGTTTATCTAGAATAAAATTTAAGGTAATAATATCATTATTGATGGTAATAATGGTAATAGGTTCTGTCAGTATTCCTTCTTTTGCAAATGAAATAGATAAAGCAAAGGAAGAAAAATCTAATCTTGAGAAAAAGAAAGAAGAAACAGAATTAAGATTAGCGGAATTAGAAAAGGAAAAAGGCGATATACTTAAGTATATCGAAAAATTAGATAAAGAACTAAACAAACTTGTTGGCGAAATCGATTCTCTAAATGAAAATATTGATGTAGCAAACAAGGACCTAGAAGTTGCAAGAGATGAATTAGAAATCGCGAAACAAACCGAAGAAAATCAATATTCTATCATGAAGAAACGTATTCAATACATGTATGAGAATGGAGAATCGGATTACATTGACATTATCCTTGAATCAGAAAGTCTTTCTGATGTGTTTAATCATGTTGAATACATGAATAAAATTACAGAATATGATAATGGGCTTTTAGATAAATATAAGGCATTAAAAAAGGAAGTTGCAGAAAAAGAAAGTAATCTAGAAGCAAAAATAGCAGAATTAAATGAGTTAAAAGAAGAGCTTACGTACGAACAAGATACCATGGAACAGTTGGTAGAAGATAAAAATAAAGAGTTAGTGAAATATGATGAAAGTATTAATGAAACACAATCTTTATCACAAGAGTACAGTTCAAAGTTAGAAGAACAAGAAGATCTCATTGAAGATTTATTGGAACAAGAGAGACTTCGGATCGAACGAGAGAGAAAAGCGGAAGAAGAGCGTAAGCGAAAAGAAGAAGAGGAAAGACGTAAAAGGGAACAAGAACAAGCTGCTAATAATGCTAACAATAATACAAATGATAATTCAAATGACAATTCATCAAATAGTGGATCTGACAATACAGTGGATGGTTTTATTTGGCCTGTTCCAGCTAGTAGTCGTATCACTTCAACCTTTGGTTATCGTAATCAACCTACAGCAGGAGCAAGTACATATCACAAAGGAATTGATATTGGTGCTCCAACAGGTACAGCCATTGTGGCATCTGCTAGTGGAACTGTAGTTACTGCGTCTTATAGTGTATCAGGTGGTAATTACATCATGTTATACCATGGTAATGGGACCTATACGGTATATATGCATTGTTCTCAATTATTGGTTAGCGTAGGTGATGAAGTTAGCCAAGGTGATAAAATTGCGTTAGTAGGTTCAACTGGAGTTTCTACAGGCCCACATCTTCATTTTGCAGTATCAGTGAATGGTACATATGTTGATCCACAGAATTATGTAAGTTATTAATTGAATAATTAATATTGGGGTATGAATATAGGAATAAGTAAAGAATACTTATATGGAATAATTTTAGGGGTATCTACGCAGCTTTTTGCTTGTGATTTTACTCCTGGAAAGGCTTGGTACATGGAATGAAAAATAAATTTTTACATGGATTTTTATCAGGTTTAGCTGGTGCTTTGATAATATTTACAATTGCGTTAACGCTATATGTAACTAAATTTGATAGTAATAATAATGATAACCAAGGTACAAGTAATACAGTAGAAGAAAATAGCACTAAAGCTACTTCAGAAGAAGCAACGGATTCGAACTCAGAAGTTTTGCAGAAAATTAATAAGCTGGAAACTTTAATTGACCGTTTTTATATGGAAGATGTAGATAAAAATGATTTAGCAGAAGGTATATATAAAGGCTTATTAGATAGCCTTGGTGATCCTTATTCCTGTTATTATACAGTGGATGAATACAACGCGTTAATGGAATCGTCAAGTGGTATCTACTGTGGTATTGGTGCTACCGTAAGTCAAAATGTTACGACTGGTATAATCACTATAGTAAAACCTTTTGTATCTGGTCCTGCATATGAAGCAGGATTACTACCGGGAGATGTTGTATATAAGGTAAATGGTGAAGAAGTTACAGGATCTGATTTATCTGAAGTTGTTAGTAAAATCAAAGGCGAGGAAGGTACAAAAGCTCAAGTTACCATTATTCGTGAAGGTAAAACAGAACCGATGGAATTTTCAATCCCAAGAAAAACAATTGAAGTTCCAACTATTGAATATGAAATGATGGACAATAAGATTGGATATATTTCTGTTTCTGAGTTCGACGAAGTAACAGCTGAACAATTCCGTAAGGCAATTGATGATCTTGATAGTCAGGGTCAAGTAGGATTAGTTATTGATATCCGTGATAACCCAGGTGGATTACTTGATACAGTAGTAGATATGTTAGACCGTATGTTACCAGAAGGTTTAATCGTTTATACAGAAGATAAGTATGGTAAACGAGAAGAAAAATTCTCCTCTGCAAAAGAAGAATTTAAAAAGCCATTGGTTGTTTTAATTAATGGAAACAGTGCTAGTGCATCTGAAATATTCGCTGGTGCCATTCAAGATTATCAAATCGGAACTATTGTTGGTACAACAAGCTTTGGTAAAGGTATTGTTCAATCCATTATCCCATTATTTGATGGTACTGCAATTAAAGTAACTGTTTCTAAGTATTTTACTCCAAATGGAAAGAACATCCACGGAATTGGTATTGAACCAGATGAAACCGTTGAATTAAAGGATGAATTAAGACAGCAAGTTATTATTAAAAAAGAAGACGATAACCAATTACAAAGAGCAATTGAGATTATCAATGAGAAATTAAAGTAGATAAATAAATTTATTTATAAGAATAAATAAAATGAAATAAAAAATTATACAAAATTAGAAAGAGTTTTCTTCGTGTTTATAGATGAGATATAAATTGGATATTATTTATCTAAGTTTTATCTTGTTAAAAGTAACATGAAAGAAAACTCTTTTTATTTATTTACAAATATGTTATAATCTAGAAATTACAGAACAGACATTCGAAAATTGGTTGCGTTTCTTTTACAGATATGTTATAATGACTAGCAGTCAAGAAGTATGAATATGGAAAATTAAGTAATAATTAAAATGGACTACTATTTTTTTATATAGATTAGATATCTTAAGAACTAGAAAGGATGATAAGGATGAGCGATTTTAAACTAGTTTCTGAATTTGCACCAACTGGGGATCAGCCCGAAGCAATCCAACAATTAGTGAATGGTTTTAAAGAAGGAAATCAATTTGAGACACTACTAGGTGTTACAGGTTCGGGTAAAACATTTACTATGGCCAATGTTATTCAAGCTTTGAATAAACCAACTTTAATCATAGCACATAACAAGACGTTAGCAGCTCAATTATATGGTGAGTTTAAAGAATTTTTTCCTGAGAATGCAGTAGAGTATTTTGTTAGTTATTATGATTATTATCAACCAGAAGCATATGTTCCATCAACCGATACTTATATCGAAAAAGATTCTGCTATCAACGATGAAATTGATAAATTAAGACATTCTGCAACAGCATCCTTATCAGAGAGAAAAGATGTTATAATCGTAGCCAGTGTATCTTGTATTTATGGTTTAGGAGATCCAATTGATTATCAGGATATGGTTGTTTCCTTAAGACCTGGTATGGTAAAAGATAGGGACGAAATATTAAGAAGATTGGTTGCTTTACAATATAATCGAAACAATATGGACTTTAAACGTGGTACCTTTAGGGTTCACGGTGATGTGCTTGAGATATTCCCTGTTATCTATGATGATCGTGCAATCAGGGTTGAATTCTTTGGTGATGAAATTGACCGTATAACGGAAATTGATGTATTAACTGGAGAGGTAAAGTGTACGTTAGAACATGCAGTTATATTCCCAGCTTCTCATTATGTTGTATCAAAAGAGAAGTTAGAAGCAGCAATCAAAACCATTGAAATTGAATTAGAAGAACGCATTCGTTATTTTAAAAGTGAAGATAAATTATTAGAAGCACAAAGAATATCAGAACGTACGAATTTTGATATTGAAATGTTACGAGAGACAGGATTTTGTTCCGGTGTTGAAAATTATTCAAGACATTTAGCTGGATTAGAACCAGGAAGTACACCGCATACATTAATCGATTATTTTCCAGATGACTTTTTAATTATAGTTGACGAGTCTCACATTACAGTACCACAGGTACGTGGTATGTATGCAGGAGATCAAGCAAGAAAGAGTACTTTGGTGGATTATGGTTTCCGATTACCTTCTGCTAAGGATAACCGTCCGCTTAATTTTGGGGAGTTTGAAAGTAAAATTAATCAGATGCTTTTCGTATCTGCAACACCATCTGTTTATGAAAGTGATCACGAACTTCTTCGCGTGGAACAAATCATTAGACCTACCGGTTTATTAGATCCTGAGATTACTGTAAAACCAGTTGCGGGACAAATTGATGATTTAGTAAGTGAAGTGAAAAAAGAAGTATCGAATAAGAATAAAATATTAGTAACAACTCTTACTAAGAAAATGGCAGAAGATTTAACTGCGTATATGAGAGAAGTAGGAATCAGAGTAAAATACTTACACTCTGATATTGATACCTTAGAACGTTCCGAGATAATTAGGGATATGAGACTGGATGTATTTGATGTATTAGTAGGTATAAACTTGTTAAGAGAAGGTCTTGATATTCCTGAAATTACGTTGGTTGCGATTCTGGATGCGGACAAAGAAGGTTTCCTTCGTTCTGAAACTTCCTTAATTCAGACGGTTGGTCGTGCTGCACGTAATTCACAAGGTCGTGTAATTATGTATGCAGATAAGATGACCGACTCCATGAGTAAAGCAATATCAGAAACAAACCGAAGAAGAATGATTCAGAATAAGTATAATGAGGATCATGGTATTACGCCAACTACAATTCAGAAAAAAGTTAGAGATTTAATTCGTATTTCTAAAAAGGCTGATGCAAATTACTACAAGATGGATAAAGATCCAGAATCCATGAGTAAGAAGGAATTAGAAGCTGTTGTGAAGAAGATCACAAAAGAAATGCATACAGCAGCAGCTGAGTTAAACTTTGAATTAGCAGCCGATTTAAGAGATCGTTTAATGGAAATAAAGAAACAGCTTAATGAGATGGAGTAGGATATTTGAGTTTATAACTTGTTATGTATTAATTTAAACTTATTGTTGTAATTAACTTTTACTAAAACTAAAAAACTGTAATATGTATGTAGTATTTTCACATGTTGCAGTTTGAATAGTTACGAAATAGAATATTTTACGATGAATTAAACTTTAGTTTAATTGTACATGAACAATATTTTATTCAAGTTATGAAGCCAATATGAGGAGGATAAAATGTCTGATAAGAAACACTATATTAAAATTAGAGGTGCGAAAGAGCATAATCTTAAGAATGTTACGATAAACATTCCAAGAGATGAGTTTGTAGTACTTACCGGTCTTAGTGGATCAGGAAAGTCATCTTTGGCATTTGATACCATATATGCAGAAGGGCAAAGAAGATACATGGAGTCTTTGTCATCCTATGCAAGACAGTTCTTAGGACAAATGGAGAAACCAAATGTAGAGAGTATTGAAGGATTATCACCTGCAATCTCAATTGATCAGAAATCTACCAATCGTAATCCACGTTCTACTGTAGGTACGGTTACAGAAATCTATGATTATTTTCGTTTGTTATATGCAAGAATAGGTATACCACATTGTCCACAGTGTGGTAAAGAGATTAAAAAACAAACCGTTGACCAGATGGTCGATGATATAATGCGTTTGGAAGCTGGAAGTAGAATTCAGCTGCTTGCTCCAGTTGTTCGAGGTAGAAAAGGTGAACACGCTAAAATATTTGAACAAGCGAAAAAAAGTGGTTATGTTCGTGTAATGGTAGATGGACATTTATATGAATTAACAGAAGAGATAAAATTAGAGAAGAATATTAAGCATAACATAGAGATAATAGTTGACCGTTTAATTGTAAAAGAAGGAATTGAAAAAAGATTATCCGATTCCATTGAGAGTGTATTAAAACTTACGGATGGATTATTAATTGTAGATGTACAAGGTAGTGAACAATTAAACTTTAGCCAAAATTTTGCTTGCCCAGATTGCGGTATTAGTATTGATGAAATCGAACCAAGAAGTTTTTCCTTCAATAATCCTTTTGGTGCTTGCCCTGAGTGTCATGGACTTGGATTTAAGATGGAGTTTGATGAAGAGTTATTAATCCCGGATCATAATTTAAGCATTGCAGAAGGTGCTATTGCAGTACTTGGTTGGCAATCAGCAGTAGATAAATCAAGTTATACAAGATGTACCCTAGAAGCGTTGGCAAAGGAATATAAGTTTGACCTTAACACTCCGTATAAAGATTTATCAGATAAAGTTAAACATATGATTATGCATGGAACAGATGGCAAGCAAGTAAAAGTTCACTATAAAGGACAACGTGGTGAAGGTGTATATGATGTAGCCTTTGAAGGATTGATTCGTAATGTGGAAAGACGATACCGTGAAACTGCCAGTGAATCAACAAAACAAGAATATGAAACCTTCATGAGAACTACACCATGTAAAGAATGTAAAGGTAGACGTTTAAAGAAAGAATCCCTTGCTGTAACAGTAGGGAATAAGAACATATCAGAAGTAACTGATTACTCCATAAGAGATTTAAACGACTTTATGAACAACTTATCCCTTACAAATACCCAATTAAAAATTGGTGAATTAGTATTAAAAGAAATAAAAGCAAGAGTTGGATTTTTAATGGATGTTGGTCTGGATTATCTCTCTTTATCCAGAGCAACTGCATCTTTATCAGGTGGTGAAGCACAAAGAATTCGTCTTGCTACTCAGATTGGTTCAGGATTGGTTGGTGTTGCGTATATTCTTGACGAACCAAGTATAGGTCTTCATCAAAGAGATAATGATAAATTATTAAAGACATTAAAGAATCTAAAAGATTTAGGTAATACACTAATTGTAGTTGAACATGATGAAGACACTATGTTTGCAGCGGATTACATTATAGATATCGGTCCAGGAGCTGGTGAACATGGTGGTGAAGTTATCGCAGCAGGAACTGCCGAAGAGATTATGAAAGTGGAAGAATCCATTACAGGAGCTTACCTTAGTGGACGTATTAAGATACCAGTTCCAAGTGAGAGAAGAAAACCTACTGATTATCTTAAGATAAAAGGTGCTACAGAAAATAATCTTAAGAATGTAAACGTTGATATTCCACTTGGTATTATGACCTGTATCACTGGTGTTTCTGGTTCAGGAAAGAGTTCTTTAGTAACAGAGATTCTTTATAAACGTTTGGCTAGAGATTTAAATAGAGCTCGTTGTATTCCAGGTAAACATGCCGATATGATTGGTATTGATAAACTAGATAAAGTAATTAACATCGATCAATCTCCAATTGGTAGAACACCAAGATCTAATCCAGCAACTTACACAGGAGTATTTGATCAGATTAGAGATTTATTCTCTGCAACTGCGGATGCTAAGATGAAAGGTTATTCTAAAGGACGTTTTAGCTTTAATGTAAAAGGTGGACGTTGTGAAGCATGTAGTGGTGATGGTATTATTAAGATTGAGATGAATTTCTTACCTGATGTATATGTACCTTGTGAAGTATGTAGTGGTAAGCGTTATAATCGTGAAACTTTAGAAGTAAGATATAAGGGTAAGAACATCTATGATGTGCTAGATATGACAGTAGAAGAAGCGATGAAATTCTTTGAAAACGTTCCATCAATCAAACGAAAAATTGAGAGTCTATATGATGTCGGATTATCCTACATTCGTTTAGGACAACCATCTACGACACTTTCTGGTGGTGAAGCACAAAGAATTAAATTAGCCACAGAATTAGCTAAGAGAAGTACTGGTAAAACCATATATATCTTAGATGAACCTACAACAGGATTACATTTTGCAGACGTTCACAAGCTAATTGAAATATTAAGAAGATTATCCGATGGTGGTAATACGGTAGTAGTCATCGAGCATAATTTGGATGTTATTAAAACTGCAGATTACATTATCGATATTGGACCTGAAGGTGGAGATAAAGGTGGTACTGTTATTGCGAAAGGTACACCAGAAGACATTGCGAACAATAAAGATTCTTATACTGGTATCTATGTAAAACGTTTATTGGAAACAAAATAAAATAATTTTATTTATTGCATTCATAATTCCATTGGGATTTTGGATGCAATATTTTTAAATTGGGTTAAGGTGTTAAAAGCCCAATAGTAACAAAAGTTAATTTGCACATTTAGCTTATCATAAGCGAGATACAAAGAAAAGTTTATTCAGGGCACGATCTCGCTTGAATGACGTTCGTAGTGGTACATATGACCCCCAAATACGGGGTCTAAGTACCAACGACTTCATAACAGTTGCTCATTAAACTTTTGCTTGCATCTCACTTGCTAAGTTTGTACGTGCAAATTAACGAATCAGTATTTCATAAGGGCTTTTGACACTTATATTATATATGTAAGAGCGATATGTAGTTTCCTAATTTATCATAAAATGGAAGTATGTTTAAAAGGAGGATGAGTATGGAGAGCAATTTCTTTGCGATGATGTCAAGAATGAAATATATAGAACGATGGGCTTTAATGAGAAATTCACAAGCAGAGAATATATCAGAACATTCTCTAGAAGTTAGTATGCTGGCTCATGCGTTAGCGGTGATAAGTAATAAGAGATTTGGGAATAAGCTAAATGCAGAAAAGGCTGCTTTAATTGGATTGTATCATGATTCCACGGAGATTATTACAGGTGATATGCCAACACCAATTAAATATTATAATAAAGAAATACAAGGTGCATTTAAAGAGATAGAGAAAATAGCTGCGAATCATTTATTAGATATGTTACCACAGGACTTAAGGGACTCTTATGAATCTATATTTTTTAAAGAAGAAGGCGAAGAATATCTTTGGAAGCTTGTAAAAGCTGCTGATAAATTATCCGCATTAATAAAATGTATTCAAGAAGAAAAGGCAGGTAACACAGAATTTATTAGTGCAAAGAAAAGTCTAGAAGATGGATTGTACAAGATGAATTTAAATGAAGTGGATGTATTTTTAGATGAATTTTTGCCACCATATTATAAGACGCTTGATGAGTTGAATTATTCTAATTAGATACATGAAAATCAGGACTATTGGATAAGATTATTGTTAATTTATATGCTATTTATAAGCATATATCTTAAAATTATATTAAAATGGTTTTATAGTTATATACTTCGATTCTATTTGAGATTTTTATACAAGATTACTAGGATAAGAATCTAATTGTGATTAGGAAAGAGATTAATTGAGATTAGGAAAGAGTTTAATTGAGATTATGGTAATAGAGGTTTAATATTTGTTAATCATTAGGTGACATTATAAATAAGATTAGTAAGTAAAATAAAAAGCTTATAACAACTGAACTATATAGATATGTTGTATATTTTTTCATGTTTTTATAATTAATTTTGTACTGGTACTAATGAAAAAAATGTTGTAAAATAGGCTATATATTTAGATAAACGAAGCAGCATCTATTGCAAAACCAGTAGGAGGAAAAACGAGTGAATAAGGAAATAGTAATTGTCCTAGACTTCGGTGGCCAATACAATCAATTGATTGCTAGAAGAGTAAGAGAATGTAATGTATATTGTGAAGTATTACCTTACAACACAAGTCTAGAAAGAATTAAAGAAATTCACCCAAAAGGTATTATATTTACCGGTGGACCAGCAAGTGTTTATGTAGAAGATTCACCAACATGTGATAAAGGAATTTTTGATTTAGGTATTCCGGTACTCGGAATCTGTTATGGATCCCAGCTTATGACACATTTACTTGGTGGACAAGTATCAAAGGCACCAGTTAGAGAATATGGAAAAACAGAAATTACTGTTAATAATGATTCAAAGTTATTTGGTGATGTAGCAAAAGAATCCATCTGTTGGATGAGTCATACAGATTATATCGAAACATTACCAGAAGGATTTACCGTATCAGCATATTCTAATTCCTGCCCAGTTGCAGCTTTAGAAAAACCATCTCAAAACCTATATGGCGTACAATTCCATCCAGAAGTTGTTCATACACAAGAAGGTACTAAGATGCTTTATAACTTCCTTTATAAAGTATGCGAGTGTTCTGGCGATTGGAAGATGGACTCCTTTACAGAACAATCCATCAAAGCATTAAAGGAAAAGATCGGTGATAAAAAAGTTCTTTGTGCTTTATCTGGTGGTGTGGATTCTTCCGTTGCTGCAGTTATGATTAGTAAAGCAGTTGGAAAACAATTAACTTGTATCTTTGTTGACCATGGTTTATTACGTAAAAACGAAGGTGACGAAGTAGAGAAAATCTTTACAGAACAATTCGATGTAAACTTTGTTCGTGTAAATGCACAACAAAGATTCTATGATAGATTAGCCGGTGTTTCTGAACCAGAAGAAAAGAGAAAAATCATTGGTGAAGAATTCATCCGTGTATTTGAAGAAGAAGCAAAGAAAATTGGAACTGTTGATTTCTTAGTACAAGGAACTATTTATCCAGACGTAATCGAAAGTGGTTTAGGAAAATCCGCAGTAATTAAGAGCCACCACAACGTAGGTGGACTTCCTGATTATGTTGATTTCAAAGAAATTATTGAGCCACTTCGTGATTTATTTAAAGATGAAGTTAGAAAAGCAGGTCTAGAACTAGGAATTCCTGAAAATTTAGTGTTCAGACAACCTTTCCCAGGTCCAGGTCTTGCAATCCGTATTATCGGTGATATCACAGAAGATAAAGTTAAGATTCTTCAAGAAGCAGACGCAATTTATCGTGAAGAGATTGCCAATGCAGGTTTAGATAGAAGTATCGGACAATACTTTGCAGTATTAACAAATCTTCGTTCAGTAGGTGTTATGGGTGATGAGAGAACTTATGATTATACTGTAGCACTTCGTGCGGTAACAACAACAGACTTTATGACAGCAGAATTTGCTGAACTTCCTTGGGATGTTCTTGGACATATTTCAAGTAGAATTGTAAATGAAGTAAAACACGTAAATCGTATCTGTTACGACATTACGGGTAAGCCACCGGCTACTATTGAGTGGGAATAGAGAATAAATCCCCAAGAATGGCGTATTTACGCAGTTCTTGGGGATTTTTTGTAGAGTGTAATACCTTTTTGATACCTAGATTTATTCTGTAAATAAGACGAGCAGCTCATCTTCTAAAGCATGCGTTAGTGTTACTAAATCGACTGATTCACAAATCTTTTCCCTTTCGGTTTGATTTTCGGAAAGCAAAGAGTTGATATTCGAATCATTTATTATGGAAACTATGGAATACTTATATTTTATTTGTGCTTCATTTTCGTAAAAAGCCATTCCTGCAATAGGGTTTAGTTTGGCGATTTGCGCAAGAGAATCATCATGTGTAGCGAGTGACTGTAAGGATAAGCAATTATATATATTAGATAGCATTGCCATTTCAGTAGGAAGATTCCACAAATGAAATAAGCCATACCCTCTATCTTTTTAAGTTTTTCTTTTACCAATGGCTGTATCTTTGCAAAAAACCTTGTTACGCATTCTTCGGATTATTAAAATACAAAATACCAATAAGCTAAAATGATATCATTTTCAAAGTAAACACCAAGTTGTTTGTTTGTAATTTCAATAATTTGAGTTAGTTTATTTTTTGAACTTTCTTTCATTGAAAAAGCAATTATAAACATTTTAATTAATAAGCAATAAATACTTTTAGCTCTTTTCTCGTTTTCTTTTTGATTAAACGCATTTCTTTCATTTGATTCCAAGCGGCATCTGAATATGTATAATCGCTGATATCAGATTGAAAAGAAAGAGAATGTAAATCATTTAATGTTATTCTATCAAAGGTGAAGAACCTTAAAAGACTTAGATACGCTTTTTCTTTCATTTTCATCCCTGACGAATTAAGACTATCTACCAAAAGATAAGGTGAAGAATTTAGTCTTAGGTTATTTTATTTAATATGAATTAGAAGATCAAAAAAGTCCTGGTCATTTATTTGGTCGCTCTGAAATTGTTCCTGTAACATAGATATAATATTTGAATCTAAATTAATTGATGGTGCATGTCTAATTAAAAGTTCTTTTTTTTGCTGAATTCCAAATTTTTGAATCTAATAATACTGTTTTGTTATAGTCACCCAAATTAATGATTGAATATTTGTTTAATTTAGTTTCATTGTTTACTTTTGCAAAATTTGTATTACCATCAAAAAGAATTATTTTAATTTTGCTGATAAAAGGTGAGAATAAATATTTCTCATATTTACTAATTGGATTTCTAGCGTAGAGTATAGAGCCGATAATTTCTTTATCCTTTGCAGGCCATTGATACATGTATATACCTCCTGTTAAATGTCAAGCAAATAATATTTTATACGCTCGTAATAAACTATTAATCTGTGCTAAGTATTTTCTTGTTAGATGCTTTTCATGAATATTTGTAATTGAGTGAGGAAGATTATTTATAAAGCTAGGGATAGTTCGGCTGTCAATATAAGCACCGGCAGCAATGTTTAAGAAAGATGCACTATCTAAATTCTATTCAATAATTGATTTTTTCCAAAGGTCGTTAATATTATGGAGCCTAACAATTCAAAATTATTTTCGCAGATTTTAATAACGTCTTTTTTGTAGCTTAACAAGTCCGTAAGTGAATATCCTGGTGAATTATTTTCTTTTGCAAGTAAAAGCTTTAGTCATTCATGGAGCGAATTTGTTGAAAGGAAAAAATAAGAAAAAGATAAGGAAAATAATTCATTAAATAATCAAGAAGATGAAGAGAAGAGTTACTAACATAATGTTACCACTTAGAAAAAATAGATTATATGTTGCTTGAGATAAGATGGTGCATTAACAAAATTGCGATGGATGTCTGCTACAGATTATGATATAATTAAATGGATTAATATTGCAGTCATTTGTACGTGAATATTGGATAGAAAAGGATGTAAGTGTGTGCAAAAATATGTTATTATTCGTCTCGTGAAACATATTAGTACATTGCAGATAAATATGAAAGAAAATTAAGTATGGTTTTTAAGAAAAGTGATATTGGATTATACGATGCACTTGTAAAACAAGCGGAAATAGAGAATACAAACTCTCAAGATTTAGCAAAGAGAATGAGATATAATATTTTAAACAAATAAATAAGAATGATGAGAGTAGGTGATAGATATGTTTTATTCGCCACTAAGATATCCTGGAGGGAAGAGTAAATTAACACCATTTATGGAGTTGATTATTGAAAAATTAGGACATTTAGGGGGGACTTACATAGAACCGTTTGCAGGAGGGGCTGGAATAGGTCTAGAATTATTAGAAAAAGGAATTGTGGAACAGATTGTTATAAATGATTTGGATAAGGGAATTTATTCTTTTTGGAGAGCTATAACTACTGAGACTGATAGGTTTATCGATAAAATATATAATACTCCTGTTACAATGGATGAGTGGAGAACGCAAAGAAATATTTGTGTAGAAGATAATAAGAAGTATAGTTTTGAGCTTGGATTTGCTACTTTCTTTTTGAATAGAACAAATAGATCCGGGATTATTAAAGGTGGAGTAATCGGTGGAGCAACTCAAAATGGTAAATGGAAATTGGATGCTAGATTTAATAAAGAGAATTTAGTACATAGAATTGAAAAAATCGCAGAAAGAAAAAAGGACATTCATATATATAACAAAGATATACAAAGCTTTTTGTTAAACTATGTTCCTAGATATGAAGAAAATGCAATGATATACTTTGATCCACCATATTTTGAAAAAGGAAAACAATTATATTTGAATTTTTTTTCATATGAGGATCATGTTAGAATAGAAAAATTAATTGGTGAATCGGTGAAGTGTGATTGGATTATTACATATGATAATGTTCCGGAAATTGTAAAAATTTACGATTGTTATAACTTAAAAAAATTTGATCTGAACTATAGTGCAGCAGAGAAAAGAAAAGCAAGTGAAATTATTATCTTTAAGAATCATCAAATGATACCAAGTTGTGAGGAACTAAATGAAAGAAAAATATGTATAAATTTACGATAGGAGTAGTAATATATGTACAAGCAGCTAATTATTAACGATTTTAGACAGTTCCAAGATGTTGACTTATATTTAGGCAAAAGAATTACCGTTCTAGCAGGAAGAAACTCAACAGGAAAATCAACAATATTGGGGATATTGGGAAATAGCGGTGAACTAAAGAAAAAAGATGGAACTACATATTTAAATGGACAATTTAGAGCAGAATTCAGCGAAATATTTCATGGGAGTAAAAAATATGATGCTTCGGGATCTGATAGAATTAGGATTGATATCGTAGATAATACTGGAACTATTGTTGATTATAGAAAGTTTAGGACTTCATGGCAAAATGATAATGGAAAAAATCGATTTAGAGTTATTCCACTAAAGATAGCAGAAGATGGAAAGAAAACAGAGGCAAAAATGCCAATACCAGTGTTATATTTAGGATTATCGAGATTGTTTCCAATTGGTGAAGCTGATGAGGATAAAATAACCACCAATAAAATTAAATTCTTTGATCAAAATCAAAAAGAATGGTTTTTGAAAAAATATACAGAGATTTTATCTATATATGACGATATTGAAGAAGTCAATAATTTTTCTATCGGAGAAACAGATAAGAAAAATGGAGTAGGTGTAGAAACAAAAAAATATGATTATTTAACCAATTCATCAGGACAAGACAACTTGGGACAAATACTAATGGCTCTATTATCGTTTATGAGATTGCGAAAGGAGAAGGCAGATTGGATGGGGGGACTACTTCTGATAGACGAGATAGATGCAACATTGCATCCAGCAGCACAAAAAAGGTTGATAGATTTGTTGGTTAAAGAAGCTAAAATCTTAGATATACAGGTTGTTGTTACCACACACAGTTCTGATTTATTGAAGCATATTTGTTCAAAAACTGCATATAATAAAGAAGAACATAATAACGATGTAGAATTGTATTATCTCTCAAATGCTAATAGGCATTTGGAGGTGAAAAGAAATCCAGAGTACTCTACAATTGAAAATGATTTATTGGTGGTATCAATGTTACAAAACTCAAATAAAGTGAAAATTTATTCAGAAGATGCAGAAAACAGATGGTTTATTAAAAATTTAATTCCAGAATATCTCCCATATGTTGAACTTTTAGATGTTAGAATAGGATGTTCTCAATTATTAAGTCTATATCAGGGTGATGTGACCTATTT
>JARBTX010000064.1 GCA_029239975.1 Anaerocolumna sp. | reverse complement strand
GCATTTACTGGTGGCCTAGAGAATTTTCTTTAAAAAACTATAAAACAGTATTTGAAGATAACAGTGTTTTACAAGCATTTAAAGTTACAATCGGTAAAACATTACTTGGAACATCTCTAAATGTATTCTTTACTGCAATGGTTGCTTATCCATTATCAAAAAATCACTTAGTAGGAAGAAAGGTTTATATGGCACTTGGTACAATAACAATGTTTTTTGCCGGTGGCTTAATACCAACCTTTATCTTATTTAAGAAACTTAGCTTATTAAATAACTTTTTAGTATATATCATTCCTGCAGCATTTAACTTTTTTAATCTTTTAATCTTTATCAATTTCTTCCGTGAAATTCCAGCTTCTTTGGAAGAATCAGCAAAGATAGATGGTGCAAGTGATTGGAAAATATTTATGAAGGTTATATTACCACTGTCTAAACCAGTATTAGCAACTATAGCATTATTTGCAGGTGTTGGACAATGGAATGATTACTTTGGTGGTTTAATGTATATGACGAATCGTGTAGATTTAGAACCGATTCAAACTTACCTTTACCGAATGGTAGCACAGGTTCAATCAAGTCAAGTAGCAGGTTCTTTCGCAGCATCAAACATAACTGCTTCTGACACAACATCTACATCAATTAAATTAGCTGCCATGGTTATTACTACATTACCTATATGCTGTGTTTACCCATTCCTACAAAAGTATTTTGTTAAAGGTATGATGGTCGGCGCAGTTAAGGAATAAATGATTTATAAAAAGGGAGGAAACTTATAATGAAAAAGAGTTACAAAAAATTACTTGCTCTTGGATTAATTCTTACTATGGCATTTACAGCTGTAGGTTGTAAGAAAGATGATTCAAGTAAGACTGGTAGTGAAGCAGGACAAACTACAACTGCTCCTACTGAAGCAGCAACAGATGATGGAGCTACAACTGATGATACAACAGGTGAAACAGCTGAAGTTGTTCCAGGTTGGCAAACAAATGCTGCTGATAAAGTTGATTTAACATGGTACATCAACTTTTCTTGGTTTACAACTCCATGGGGTGAAAATTTAATTTCTAAAACAATAACAGAAGAAACAGGCGTTAATATTGAATTCATCGTTCCAGCTGGTAATGAAGCAGAAAAATTGAATTCCTTAATCGCTTCTGATTCACTTCCAGACCTTCTTACTTTAGGTTGGTGGGAACCACAAGTAGGTCAAATGATCGAAGACGAAATGGTTTATGCTTTAGATGAACTTGCAACTCAATATGATCCATATTGGTTTGATGTTGCTGATAAAGGCCGTGTAGGCTGGTTTACACAACCAGATGGCCATATTTATGGATATCCAAACTCATCCTTCTCACCTGCTGATTATGAAAAATATGATAATATTTCATCAAATCAAACATTCTTAGTACGTAAGGATATGTATGAAGCAATTGGTAGTCCAGATATGACTACTCCAGAAGGATTTATCGCTGCAGTAAAAGCTGCAAAAGAACAATTCCCTGAAGTAAATGGTCAATCCTTAATCCCAGTTGGTGCACATGAATTTGGTGCTACTGGTAATAACTCATTCGACTTATTTTTATCTAACTTCTTAGCTATTCCATATGAAAAAGATGGTAAAGTATATGCTAGATATACAGACCCAGAATTAATCAGATGGTTAAAAGCATTTAGAGAATTAGGTGCTGAAGGTTATTTAGCAGATGATATCTTCATTGACAAGAGAGCACAAATGGAAGAAAAACTTGCTCAAGGACGTTACTTCTGTATGTTATACCAAAGAACAGATATGGCTAACCAACAAAAGATTCTTTACGCTAATGATCCAAATAGCATCTACATTGCAATCGATGGACCAAAGAACACAGCTGGAGATGCTTATACATTACCAGGTACTGGTATCAATGGATGGACACTTACTATGATTTCTAAAAACTGTGAACGTCCTGACCGTGCTATCCAATTATTCTCATACCTTATGAGTGAACATGGACAGTTAATGACTTGGTTAGGTGTTGAAGGTGTGACTTGGGATATGGTAGATGGAAAACCTACTATGAAACAAGAAGTTAGAGATCTTATCACAAGTGACAGAGCTGCATATGACAAACAATATGGTTCAGATTCTTGTTACTGGATGTTCCAAGATAATGCTATGGCTCTTCAATGGGCAGTAGAAACTCCAGAACCACTTGGACAAATGGAAAGATGGACATATCCTTATGTTATTTCAACTTCTCAATATGATGTAACATTACCAGCTGATTCTGAAGAAGCTGAAATATCACAAAAAGTTGATAACGAATGGGGTGTTGTACTTCCTAAACTTCTTTTAGCTAAAACAGAAGCTGACTTTGATACAATTTTAAATGATTTCATTCAAAAACGTACTGAGTTTGGTTTTGATAAAGTAATTGATGCTAAAACAACTATGATGCTTGAAGCAAAGAAAAAATTAGGTTTAGAATAATTAAATAAATATATTTAGAAAAAACAGCCTGATGTATAACATCATCAGGTTGTTTTTTCCCATGATATAAGATATAATTATAACAAAGTAACAAATTTTTGTTCTATTTTCAATATATTGGAGGCATAATGAATAAAATAAAAGGCCATTTTTCATCACTTAAATTAAGTCATAAATTCACTTATCTTATTATTGCCATTGTTGTTATTCCTATGGTGATTCTTTCATCCTTATTTTTTCAAAATATAAGAGAATCGAAAATTAAAGAAAAGATGAAAAATGTTGAATTAAATTTTATTCAAGCCAATAGTCAAATTCAAAAAAATGTGGAAATGTGCTCAATGTCAACTCAGGTTGTCTTAAATAGTCAAAACTTCTGGAGTTATGTTGAAAGATTTAAATCAGGAGAACAGATAGATACTCATGATTTAATTGCTTTTTATAAAAGTGAGGTTAACAGTATAGAGAAGATGGTTAATAGTAACCCGTATCTATATCAGATTCGTGTTTATGCAGATTTTGATGACGAGCCTGAAATGATGCCAGTTTTATACCGTACAGAAAGAATGAAAAGACTTTCTTGGGCAAAAGAAGGTAATTATACTTCAGGTTCTTGGCAATTTGACTATGATGATGAATTGTTTCCAACCTTTACAGCAAAATCAAGTGAAGGAACACATGTTGTTTCTTTGGTTACTGAGAAATTAGGACCTGACGATTCGGTGTTTGCTACCATTGAGATAGCAACAAAGATGGAATTATTATTCCCTCAGATTTATTCATCTACAGAAAATGAATGGACATGCTTTGTAACACAAGACGGTACATATTACTCAGATAAAAATTATAATAGTAGATGGGCTGATGATATCGATACTGTGTTAGAAATCATGCCAAATGGATTAGATTCTGCTAATTTTAAGCAGATGACTTTAGATGGAGAACCAGTATTTGTTTGCTTTAAGCCTATAAAGGAATTAAATGGTAGTTTATTTAAGATTGTTTCATTAAAAGACGATATAGCAGCAGTGAATACGCAACAAAATGTATTTGCATCCTGTTTTATCGTTATTGTACTAGCATTGATTTTCTTTTCAGAATTAATCATTCGATTCATTTTAAGACAATTTTATTCCATTATGGATACGATACGTAAAGTACAAAAAGGTGATTTAGATGTAAGAGTTCCACAATGCGGAAATGATGAAATTGGTGAACTTGGACAACAAATCAACAAGATGCTTGAGCGAATTACTCATCTTATGGATGATAGCATTAAAAGAGAAGTTTTGGTGAAAGATTCGGAGATAAGAGCTTTACAAAATCAAATCAATGCACATTTTATATATAATGTCTTAGAATCAATTAAAATGATGGCAGAAGTGGATGAAAAATATGATATTTCAGACGCGGTCACTGCTTTAGGTAAACTTTTAAGATACAGTATGAAATGGGTATCAAAAAACGTTTCCGTTGAAGAAGAAATTGATTATATTAAAAATTACTTGGCTTTAATTAATCTTAGATTTGATTATGAAATATATTTAAGTCTTAATATACCAGAACAGATTTTTTCACAAGAAATTCCTAAAATGTCGTTGCAACCAATTATAGAAAATGCAATTTATCATGGCATTGAAGAATTAGCGGAAGATACCAATATCTATATGAAAGGTACCGTATATGATACTTATTGTATTATTGAAATAACGGATGCTGGTAGAGGTATGACTGAAGAGCAAGTTGATAAGCTACAAAAGAAAATCGATGGTGCGATTGAGACAACTGGCAGTTCTGGAAATGGAATAGGACTTAAAAACGTTCAAGATCGAATTAAGATAAGCTTTGGTAAAGATTATGGAATAAGTATAGCATCAAAAAAGGATTGTTATACTAAAGTAATAGTAAAAATTCCATTGTTATAGTACTAGGGAGGAGGTACTTTATGAAAAAGCTTTTAATAGTTGAAGACGAGAAAATTATTAGACAAGGTATTAAAGCAATAGTAATGCGTTCTTCGGTACCAATAGAAGAAGTTATCTTATGCAAAAATGGGGAAGAAGCATATGATATAATTAAAAATGATAAAATTGATGTAATGATAACGGATATTCGTATGCCAAAAAAAGATGGTATAACCTTAGTCCGAGAAATTCAATCATTGCCTAATGTTCCTAAAGTAATCGTAATCAGTGGTTATGATGACTTTTCCTATGCGGTTGAATTATTACGATATGGGGCAAAGGAATATATATTAAAACCAATTGAGAGAGATAAAATCAATAGGATTTTAGAAAAACTTGAATTAGAGATAAAAGCAGAAAATGAGCAGCAAAATGAGATTGTCCAAATTGGATGTCAACAATTTAAATATATGTTATTAAATAGTAGTATCGCTGATTCAGAAGTAACTGCCATAGAGAATAAATTTAAGGATTATTTTCTACATGGTGAATATGTAGTATGTTGTACAAACTATAAAACCGATGAAGAAATGGATATGCGAACAGTAATTTATTTAGATGACATCAATGGGCAAAGTGTTTTTATTGTAAAGTCAGAAAATAAAGAAGAGTTACTTAGCAATTTGTTGAAGGATCATTTTGTAGGGGTAAGCAGAAATCACAAAACATTAAAAGAGTTACGTGAAGCGTATGGGGAAGCATTGTATGCTAGAAAAAATGCTTTTGCAACAGGTAACTTTATAACGGAGTATAGTAAGCCGAAAGGAAAAAAAGAAACTATCTCCGATGAAATGATAGATCAATTTGTGCAAATGGTTGGAACAGATAAGTTAGATGAAGCAAATAAGTTTTTGATTCGTATTCTTTATAAAACAAAACAGGAATTAATAGAACCAGATCATTTTATGTGGACAATGAATACTATTGTAGAAAAAATAAGCATAAATTATAAAAATTTACTTGATTTGGAAGAAATTAATCAGCATAACTTAGCAAATGTTTATGAATACGACAATGCGAAAACTTATTATGAAGCCATATCTAAATGGATTGAATTCATAAACAAAAAATTAATTAACGAGTTTGACGATTATAAGAACAAACAAAAAATCCAAAAAGCGATTGGATATATTCAAAGTAATTACAGTAAAGATTTAAATATGGCTGTTGTATCAAATTATATATCCATGAATTATTCTTTGTTTTCCTATGTGTTTAAGCAATATACAGGAATGAATTTTGTATATTACCTTAAAACAATTCGTATCAATGAAGCAAAAAAATTATTAGAAGAAACAGATAAAAAAATTATTGAAATTAGTAATTTAGTAGGATATGAAAACGAAAAACATTTTATGAAAATATTCAAAACTGTTTGTGGTGTTTCGCCATCTGAATTCCGTAAAAATGCACAAGTTGGTAAACGTAGTCTGCTGCCTTAAACTAAGGAGAGAATTGAATGAAACAAAAGAGACAAATGAAGCGTACGAAAAAAGATAAGGTTAAACTAAATAAAAAAAGACTAAATGTTAAAATATCATTTTTTAATGGTGTTAGATTTAAGTTAATTGGGGTCATTTTAATACCAGTAGTTTTTATTATAATATTAGGTATAGTTTCATATAGTAATTCTTCTAGAAATATTATAAATAGTTATGAAAAATCAAGTTTAACAACACTTGAGATGATGGCAGATTATTTTAAACTTGGTTTTGAATCCGTATCCGGGAAGTCAAACCAATTTAATACAAATGAAAGTATTAAAAAGTACTATTCCGGAAAATATCAAGATGATTCCGTGAAAGAATTAGAGCAGTTTAAGACAGTACAAAATATACTCGGAGCCAATTCTGTAGATGATAGTGTAGTGAAAGATATATTTATCTTTGCTGACTACGGTTCTGGGGTATCCACAAGAGGAAGTCTTCCAAATAACTTATATACCACCTTCAAAGAATCAGAAGAGGGAAAAGCATTCATTGAGTCAAAACAAAGATTTATGTGGAGTGGATACCATCATTATTTTGATGATATAGTAAAATTAGAAGGAAAAGATTATGGTTTTTCCTTAAGTTACTACTTATATAATACCAATAATAAAAAAGTAGGACTTATCTTAATTGATATTAAGAAAGAGTTTTTAACAAATGCAATGGAAAACACTAACTTTGGTAAAGGAAGTATTGTAGGATTTGTTACCAAGGATGGTAGAGAAATACTTACGGGTGATTATCCGGAAGAATTTGTATTCGCTGACACTGACTTTTATCAAAAATATCAGCCTGTAGAAGAAGATAACAAAATTGAAATTAAAAAGAATAAAGAGACTAGTGAAACATCTGATAGTGGTGCAGAGTATATAGATTATAAAGGAAAGTCATACCTTTATATCTATACACCATTAAAAAATCAAGGTGTAACTGTATGTGCTTTAATTCCAAAGGATATGATTACAAAACAAGCGAGTGAAGTATTGAAAGTTACAATTTTTATTGTATTTTTTGCAAGTTTAATTGCAATTACTATAGGTACTTTATTTGCGAGAGGTATTGCAAGAACAATTAAAACTACCAATAATGTTTTACATAAAACAGCTGCTGGTGATTTAACTACATATGCTAACTTAAAAAGAAAAGATGAATTTAATCAATTAGCAAATGGTATTAATAATATGATATCTAGCATGAAAGATTTGATTCATAGAACAACTCAGGTTAGTAAAGAGGTATCTTGTAATGCAAATGAAGTTACAGAGAATTCAATACTATTATTACAGTCAAGTGAGGAAATCACAAGAGCAGCCAGTGAAATCGAGCAAGGAGCTAACATTCAAGCAAATGATGCAGAAGAATGCTTAACACAAATATCTAATTTATCAATGCAAATTGGTGTTGTTAGCGAAAAAGCAGAAAATATTGGTGAAATTGCAAAAACAACACGTAATATTGTGAAAGAAGGCACTGTAATTATGGATGATTTATCAGAGAAAGCCAATAATACAGTTGATATTACTCACGTTGTTATTGATGATATTCAAAAACTTGAGACAAAATCATTAGCAGTAAATGCTATTATTAGTACAATTAATGATATTGCAGAGCAGACAAACCTACTTTCCTTAAATGCCTCAATCGAAGCTGCTAGAGCAGGGGATGCAGGTAAGGGATTTGCAGTAGTAGCAGAAGAAATCAGAAAATTAGCAGTACAATCTCAAAATGCTGCTAGTAAAATTGGTGACATTATAATTGAAATTGTGAATCAAACGAAGGAAACTGTAAGTACAGCAAAAAGAGCTGAAAATATAGTTGCTTCACAAGAAACTACTTTAAATAGTACGGTAAAAGTGTTTACCAATATAAATGACCATGTTGAGAAGTTATCTGTTAATTTAAAACAGATTTTAGATGGTATCAATGAAATCGAGCGAGTAAAAGAAGATACTTTAAAAGCAGTCGAAAGTATTACATCTACAACGCAACAAACCGCTGCAGCAACTGGAGAATTGGGTGCAACAGTAGTGAATCAAATGAATTCAGTAGAAGCACTTAATAATACAGCATTAAAATTAAATGAGGCAGTTAAAAACTTAGAAGATTCAATTGGAGTTTTCATCACAGAATAAAACAAATGTGGCAGTACAAGACGACTATAGCCGTAGTGTTACTGCCATATTTAATACAGCATGACAAGGAAGGATTTCAAATGGAAAATATAAAGCAAGGTTACCATCTTGTATGGGAAGACAATTTTAATTACGAAGGAACACCAGATCCTAACAAATGGAATTATGATCTAGGAAATCATCAATGGGCAAATAGAGAATTCCAAGCGTATACCAATCGTCCAAGTAACGTATATGTAAAAGACGGCAAATTAACAATTAAAGCGATAAAAGAACAAGATGGTGAAAGAGAATATACGTCTACAAGATTAGTGACATATGGAAAGCAATCTTGGCAATATGGTTTATTTGAATTTAGAGTAAAGCTTCCTAAGGGAAAAGGATCTTGGCCTGCAGTATGGATGTTATCCGATGCAATTAAAACTGGAACTCCTTGGCCTAGAAGTGGGGAAATAGATATCATCGAACACGCTGGAAAAAAAGAAAATGAATTATTTTTTAGTTTACATTCTGAGCGTCATAATCATACACGCAAGGATACAAAACAATACACAGTTTTCAAAGATTTTGATGGGGTTTGTGAAGAATTTCATGATTATATGATGGAGTGGACTCCTGAATTTATCGAGTTTTATGTAGATGGTGAAAGTGCATGCCGTTTTAACAAAAATGATGATACAGAAGACCAAACAGAATCTAGTTGGCCATTTGATCAACCATTTTATTTAATATTCAATATAGCTGTAGGTGGTAATTTAGGTGGTCCGGTAGACGAGAGTGCATTACCATTTATCATGGAAGTAGAACATGTTAGAGTATATCAAAAATAATTACAATGAAACGAATTAAAAAAACGTAATTGAAAATGAAACCTAGATCGATTTGTATGGCTAGGTGGTATGGAGGCTTATATGAAAGGATATCAGTATTTAGATAATAGAGGAACATTCCAATTAGAAAATCCTGAATTGACAAGTTATTTATATTTTCCAATTGCTAACGAAAGTGGAGTAATGAGTAGTGTTACACCAACTTTAGGTGGAGATAGTAAGATGGGACAAAATACATTTTTACTTGCACCTGTTAGTAGTGAAGATTTACATAATAATAAATCTAGTAGAAATTTTTGGTGTAATATCACTGGTAAAGGAATTTGGTCAGCAACTGGTAGATCTGCTCTTCAAGAAGCAAAATTATTTACAGATGAAAAAGAAAAGACAATTCTTGAAGCAGGAGTAATGTGGCAAAAAGTTACTCGTATTTCAAAAGAGTTTGGATTAACTTCAGAAATTACTTCTTTTGTACCTAGCTCTAATGATACCGTTGAAATTATGATGGTTACATTAAAAAACAGTGGAAATGAATCGATACAGTTTACACCAACAGCTGCTATTCCAATGTACGGAAGATCAGCAGATAATGTAAGAGATCATAGACATGTTACGTCACTTTTACATCGTATTGAAACTACAAAATACGGTGTAGCATTAAACCCAACATTAACCTTTGATGAAAGAGGACACCGTAAGAACGAAGTCGTTTATGGAGTGTTTGGAGCAACAGACGAAGGAACGGCACCGGTTGGTTTTTATCCATGTGTTGAAGACTTTATTGGAGATGGTGGATCTTTCGAGAATCCAAGAGCAATTAGCGATTCAGGGGTAAAGCTAGTATTAGCCGGTAATCAATTAAACGGATACGAAGCACTTGGTGGCATTCAATTTGAAGCTATAACTCTTGCACCTGGCCAAGAAAAAACGTATCTAATTGTTATGGGATATGGCGCTACGATTAGCGGAATTGAAGCAGGTACTAAAAAATTCTTATCAAAACAAGTTTGTATAGATTCCTTCAATGAAACAAAAGCATATTGGGAAGAAAAAATAAATGTTTCCTATAACACTGGTTCAAAGGATTTCGATTCCTGGATGCATTGGGTTAATTTTCAACCAATGTTACGTAGAATTTATGGTTGCTCTTTCTTACCACATCATGATTATGGTCGTGGTGGCCGTGGTTGGAGAGATTTATGGCAAGATTGCTTAGCATTATTAATCATGAATCCTAGCGGAGTTAAAGATATGTTAATCAGCAATTTTGGTGGTGTACGTATCGATGGAACCAATGCGACTATCATTGGTACAAATCAAGGTGAATTTATAGCTGACCGAAATAATATAACTAGAGTTTGGATGGATCATGGAGTATGGCCATTCATAACAACAAACCTTTACATCATGCAAAGTGGTGATATTTCTATCCTTTTAAAAGAAAATAATTATTTTAAAGACCCACAAGCTGTACGTGGAGAAGAAAAAGATTTAACCTGGAAACCAGAAGACGGAAACCTTTTAAGAACTGCAACTGGTGAAGTCTATACTGGAACTATTTTAGAACATATTCTAATTGAACATTTGTCTGCATTTTATGATGTAGGTGAACACAATCACATGCGTCTTCGTGGAGCTGATTGGAATGATGCACTTGATATGGCAAAAGAACGTGGAGAGAGTGTAGCATTTACAGCTATTTATGGTGGTAATTTAGAACAACTAGCAAAGTTAATTTTAAGCTTAGACCATATGGGAATTAATACAATTAAAGTCTTTAAAGAAATTGCTATTCTCTTAGAGGACAATACAGATTTATATGATAGTATTAATGGAAAACAAGAGCTATTAAAAAAATATTGTTATGAATGTAGACATACCATTAGTGGAGAACAAATCGAAGTTTCATGCAAAGAATTGGCTGAAAATCTACTAAAGAAATCGAATTGGATTAAAGAGCATATAAGACAAACAGAATGGATTACCAACCTTGAAGGCAAATCATGGTATAATGGATATTATGATAATCATGGAAGAAGAGTGGATGGAGATTTTGAAACAGGAACAAGAATGATGTTAACAGGCCAAGTATTTACCATTATGTCTGGTACTGCAACAGATGAACAAGTTCAAAATATCGTAACTTCTGCCGATACATATTTATATGATGGAGCAATCGGTGGTTATAAATTAAATACAAATTTCAATGAAATCAAAGATGATTTAGGAAGAATGTTTGGATTTGCTTATGGACATAAAGAAAATGGAGCGGTATTCTCTCACATGGCAGTTATGTATGCGAATGCATTATATCAAAGAGGATTTGTATCAGAAGGTTATAAAGCAATTAAGAGCCTCTATACTCACTGCAGTAATTTTGAAAAGAGCAAGATATATCCTGGTGTTCCTGAGTATATTGGTGATAATGGAAGAGGCTTATATCATTATTTAACAGGTTCTGCAAGTTGGTTATTGCTAACAGTTTTAACAGAGATGTTTGGTATTAAAGGAGATATGGGTAATTTACGCTTTGATCCAAAGTTAATGAAGGAACAATTTGATGATAATAATAAGGCAGAAGTAAATCTTGTATTTGCTGATCGTAAATTAAATATTCAATATAGCAATATTCATAACAAAGAATTTGGTGAGTACCAAGTTGGTAGTATTACAATAAATGGTACAAAATATGACTATAAAAATGGATATGAAGCAATACAGAGAAATGATATTGTATCTCTTGATAGTGAAAAAGAACATAATATTATGGTAGAATTAATATAAAGATTGATGTATTATAAAACTGTTTAGCTTAATATAAAACTTCTTAGCTTATTAAAAATTTTTTAGCTTAATATAAAACTTCTTAGCTTATTAAAAATTTTTTAGCTTATTATAAAACAACATAGCTGATTTTTAACTCCTCAGCTTATTTATTCGTAGCTACTTTATATGGTCATAAAGGTAATACTAATTGGAAAGAGAAAGGGATAAATATGCATGATTTAAGTTTATATGAAAAAAAGATCATAAAGGATGAAGAGTTTCCGGTTCAAATGTTTGAGAATCATATTCGCAAATCTGGCATGTATTGTCCACCCCATTGGCATGAACATTTGGAACTGCATTATGTCCTAAAGGGGCAAGGTGTATTTTACTGTAATCAAAGACCGTTAAATGTTGAGGAAGGTAGTCTAATTATTATAAATGGTAATGAGCTACATAAAGGCATAAGTAATACCAATACCTTTGATGCACTTGTAGTCATTTTTGAAATGGATGCTTTCTCTAAAGAAGTAGCAAATTGTAATGTAATATTTCAGTCTCTTATACAAAATGATGACAAAATTAAAGAGCTATTATTATTGATATATCAAGAAGCAAATGAGAAAAATATTGGTTATAAGCTTACAATGAGAGGAAAAATATATGAGTTAATAACCTATTTGCTTCGAAACTATGTTGTAGAGAGTTTATCAGAAAAAGAAAATTTGAAACGTATTCGTAATTTAACTAGGTTAAATACGGTATTACAGTACATTCAAGATAATTACTCGGAGACTATTTCGAATCAAGAATTAGCTGAATTGATACATCTTAGTGAATTTCGATTTTGTCATTTATTCAAAGAGAGTATGGGGCAAAGCCCATTAAATTATATTAATGAGATACGTTTAAAAAAAGCACATCACCTCTTAGAACAAAAAGAAATGACAATTACAGAAATAGCAACAGCTGTTGGATTTCAAGATTATAATAATTTTGGGCGGCTATTTCGTAATTATTTCGGATATTCTCCATCCGAAGTTTGGAAAAAGGTATATGTGTATATTTAAAGACTTTAACGATAGGTAAAAATAGAAAGCGTTTTCTGGAAATTTAGCAGAAAACGCTTTTTTATATGGCTACACACTTTAATAAAATTAACATCCTTTTTCGTTAGATAAATATAAATTGATATTTGTAATAAGAAATAGCAAGATTATATGAATATTCAGCAAGATTTTCATAGATATTCGTAAATAAAAACTATATTATGTTATTATAATAAAAAAATCATATTAATTTATGAAGTATAGACATACTTAGTAGAATATAAAATTGCATGTTAGGAGGAAGTAATATGAAATTAGGAACATTTTCTGTAGTTTTGGGAGATATGCCACTTAGAAAGGCATTAGAATTTTTATCTGGTAATGGGGTTCAAATGATTGAAATCGGATGTGGTGGATATCCAGGAACAGCACATTGTGACCCAGATGTATTACTTAATAATGAAGACGAATTAGAACAATTCAAAAATACAATCAAAGAATTTAATATGGAAATCAGTGCATTAAGCTGCCATGGTAATATGGTTCATCCAGTAAAGGAAACTGCACAAAAATTCGATGAAGATTTAACGAAAGCAATCCTTTTAGCAGAGAAATTAGGTGTACCTGTTGTTAATACATTTTCAGGTTGTCCTGGTGGAAGTCCATACGATAAAGAACCAAACTGGGTTACTTGCCCATGGCCTGAAGATTTTATGAGAGTATTAGACTATCAATGGAATGAAGTACTTATTCCATATTGGAAAGAAAAAGTTGCATTTGCAAAAGCGCATGGTGTAAATCGCATTGCATTAGAATTACATCCAGGTTTTTGTGTATATAACACGAATACACTACTTCGCCTTCGTGAAGCAGTTGGTCCAGAAATTGGTGCAAATTTTGACCCAAGTCATTTAATTTGGCAAGGAATGGATCCATGTGCATGTATTAGAGAATTGGGAAAAGCAGGAGCATTATTCCATTTCCATGCAAAAGATACTAAGATTGATCCACAAAATGTATCAATAAATGGTGTTCTTGATACAACTCATTATGGAGATGAACTTAACAGATCCTGGATCTTTAGAGCTGTAGGATACGGACATGGCGAAGATTATTGGAAAGCAATTGTATCTGAACTTAGATTAGCGGGATATGATTATGCAATCAGTATAGAACATGAAGATAGTTTAATGTCTGGTAAAGAAGGTTTATTAAAGGCAATCTCATGTCTTAAAAATGTATTGATATATGAAGATAGAGGAAGCATGTTCTGGGCTTAATAAACCAAACATGATATGGTGATAATTATGAAACAACATGATATTATGATTGGAATTGTTGGCTTTGGTGGTATGGGTAACTGGCATCGAGAGATTATTGAGACAATTGATGGTATAACAGTAGCTGGAATATATGACATTAAGGATTCAAGAGTTGAATATGCGAAAGAATGTGGTGTAAAACCATATGCAAGTCTTGAAGAATTATTAGCTGATGAAACCATCGATGTCGTATTAGTTGCAACACCAAATGATTTGCATAATCCAATTGCAATCAAAGCAATGCAAGCTGGTAAACATGTAGTAAGTGAAAAACCAGTAACTCTAAATTCAAAAGATTTACAAGAAATGATAGATGTATCCATTGCTACAGGTAAATTATTTACTGTTCATCAGAATCGTAGATGGGACGAAGACTTTTTAACGATGCAAAAAGTTTATAAAGACCAACTACTCGGTGATGTATTCCGTATTGAATCAAGAGTACATGGTTCTCGTGGTATACCAGGAGATTGGCGTCAAGAAAAAGAACACGGCGGTGGTATGGTATTAGATTGGGGAGTACATTTACTAGATCAGATTTTACTTATGATGGGCGACACAAAACTAAAAACAGTTTATGCGACACTAACTAATATAACAAATCAATTAGTGGATGATGGCTTCTTTGCAACACTTACCTTTGAAACAGGACTTGAAGTTTTAGTTGAAGTCGGAACAAGTAATTTTATTACACTACCAAGATGGTATATGCTAGGTCAAAATGGTACTGCAATTATAAACGATTGGAATCTAGATGGTAAAATAGTATGTGCAACCGGTAAAAATGAAAAAGATGTAGTACCAGTAAGAACTGCAGCTGGTTTAACAAAAACTATGGCCCCTAGAAGAGATGATACTATTTTTGAACAGGAACTTCCAATTGTAAAAAGTGATATAAGAGATTTCTATCGTAATGTCATTGAAGTAATAAAAGGAAATGAAGAACCAAAAGTAAAATTACCAGAGGTTAAACGTGTCATGAGATTAATGGAAACCATTTTTGAATCTTCTGAAAAACATCAAGTTTTAGATTTCGAGTAAGAAAAGTGAAAGGAAAAATAAAATGAAAAAACTACCTGTAGCTATACAAGTATATTCTATAAGAGAAAATGCAGAAAAAGATTTTGTAGGTACCATGAAAGAAATTAAAAGCATGGGATATGATGGAGTTGAATTAGCAGGATTGTATGGCATGAGTCCTGAAGAGATTAGAGACCACTTAAAAGAAGTTGGTTTAACTCCAATTTCAGCACATGTATCCTATCAAGAATTCATGGAAAATATCAACGATACAGTAAAACGTTATGCAACCATTGGTTGTAAATATGTTGCGATTCCTTATTTAACAGATGATTATCGCTATGGAACAGAGAACTATAATACATTTTTAAAGGATTTACCACAAATAGCAGAAGAATGCAATAAAGCAGGTATCGTATTATTATATCATAATCACGATTTTGAATTTGCTAAAAATTCTGATGGTGTTTATGTATTAGATGCATTGTATGAACAGTTTTCTGCAGATTTACTAAAAACTGAACTTGATTTATGTTGGGTTAAAGTTGCTGGTGAAGAACCAACTGCATATGTAAGAAAATATGCAGGACGTTGTCCAGTAGTACATATTAAAGATTTTGTACCATCTCCTTTTGACTTCCGTCCAGTTGGATATGGAATTCAAGATGTACCAGCAATACTAAATGAAGTAATTGAAGCAGAATCAGAATGGATTGTAGTGGAACAAGATGGTCACAGTGAGCGTACTGCTATGGAAGATGCTAAATTAAGTCGTGAATATTTAAAACAACTTGGTTGGTAAAAAGATAGCGCGTAAGCATTGTGCTGACACATAAATTCGTGGTGTTTTGGCAACTTGGAGGATTAAAATGAATCAAATAAAGATAGGTACATGTATTCCTGGTACAAAAGCAGTGGAATGGCTTCCTATGTTTTTAAAAGCTGGATTTGAAACCATATCACTTAATTTTCATATGTCATTAGAAGGTACTGATTTGGTTGAATTATCAAAGAAAGTGAATGATATATTAGGAGATTCGGGTATTAAGGTATCTTGCATTGGATTATATTGTAACCCATTACAATATGAAGAGCACAAAAAAAATCTAGAATACTGTATTGATTCTGCTAGTTTGTTTGGTGCATCTGTTGTTAGTACTTTTGCTGGTGCGTTAGAAGGTAAACCTGTAGAGGAATCCATTCCGGTATTTGGATCAGTCTTTAAGGATTTAGCGAAACGTGCTTCTTATAATAATATAAAAATAGGTATTGAAAACTGCCCTATGGGTGGCAACTGGAATCATGCTACCTGCAATATTGGATTTAATCCGAAAGCATGGGAAATGATGTTTCATGAAGTTCCTGATGATAGTCTTGGACTTGAATGGGAACCAGCACATCAGATGGCTCAACTAATCGATCCAATTCCGCAATTAAAACAGTGGATAAAAAAGGTAGTTCACCTGCATGGCAAAGATGCAACCATAGACTTAGATGCGGTGAAACAATTTGGTGTGTTTGGCGCTTCACGATTTGCTTATGACAGAACGCCTGGTTTTGGTGATACAAATTGGAGAGACATTATATCCATATTGCATATGGGTGGATATGAAGGTGATATATGTATCGAAGGATATCATGACCCAATTTATAATGGAGAATGGGAGATGACAAGTCAGCTTCATGCATTAAATTATCTAAAATGGTGCCGTGGTGGAGAATTTGTACCAAATCCATGGGATGTAAAATAAATTTCTGTAAGATATAAATATTAAGATAAATAGATATAGCAATATTTAAATAATATGACTAAATTAAGTTGGCATATTTAATATTACATTTGATAAAGAACTAGAAAGGATATAAAAAAATGGAAAAAATGAAGATTGGTATAGTAGGTTGTGGAGGAATTGCAAATGGTAAGCACTTACCAGCAATTAAAAGAAACGGGAATTTCGAAATCGTTGCATTTTGCGATATTAACAAAGAGAGAGCAGAAAAAGCAAAAGAAGAATATGGTACTCCTGATTCCAGAGTTTATACCGACTATTTAGATTTAGTAAATGAAAAAGAAATAACTGCAGTTTATGTATTAACTCCAAATAAATCTCACTCCTTTATTTCAATTGCTGCAATGAAAGCAGGTAAACACGTTATGTGTGAAAAGCCAATGGCTAAAACTTATGCAGAAGCCAAAGAAATGGTTGATGTTGCAAAAGAAACAGGTATGATTTTAACAATTGGTTATCAAAACAGATATCGTGCAGATTCTAGATACTTAAAAAGAGCTTGTGAAAATGGTGATTTAGGTGAAATCTATTATGCTAGAGCTCATGCAGTTAGAAGAAGAGCAGTTCCTACTTGGGGTGTATTCTTAAATGAAGAAGAACAAGGTGGAGGCCCATTAATCGATATCGGAACTCATGCTCTTGATTTAACTCTTTGGATGATGGATAACTATGAACCAGAATCAGTAACTGGTTCTGTATATCGTAAATTAGCAGAACAAAAGGAACAAGGAAATGCATTTGGTGAATGGGATCCAAATGAATTTACAGTAGAAGATTCTGCAATTGGATTCATCAAGATGAAGAATGGTGCAACTATACATCTTGAAGCATCTTGGGCATTAAATACCTTAGAAGTTGATGAAGCAAAAACTAGCCTTTGTGGAACAAAAGCTGGAGCTGATATGAAAGATGGTTTACGTATTAATCGCGTTCAATACAATAAACAATGTGTTGAAAAACCAGATTTAAATACTGGTGGTGTAGCATTCTATACAGGTGAATCTGATAATAATACAGATATTGAACAAAAAACATTCTATAATGCAATCACAAAAGGTACTGATTTAATTGTAACACCAGAACAAGCTTTAGTAGTAACTAGAATATTAGAAGCTGTTTATGAAGCTGGAAAAACTGGAAAAACGGTTTATTTTGATTAATTATAGTTTAGTTATAAAATCATGTAAACAAAGTAATATAATTAAATTAATTTATCAAATATAAATAATTTATTATATCTAATATAATTAAATTAATATGACTAATATAATTAAATTATTATGTCCAATATATTAAAATTATTATGACTAAATTATTTAAATAAATATGTTATTTATATTATGAAAAGTTGTTCTCTTTACATAGAGAACAACTTTTTTTTATGAGCAATATTAATAAAAATTCATGAAATATATGAAATTTGTTATAAAACCTTAAGAAAAATACTATATGAAACTTTAAATTTGGGGATTAAAATAATATGTGGGTTAATTTGGTATTATATGGTAATAATTTATGTAATAGTATTCCTATTGATGTTTCGTAATAAACTAAGCTGTAAAGAATAAGGGAGTGGAATTAGACATGGGAAAAGTGTTAGAAGTTAATAATTTAAAGAAAAAGATAGGTAAGAATGAGATAATTAAAGATCTTTCTTTTCAAATTAACGAAGGTGAAATTTTTGGATTTTTAGGACCAAATGGATCCGGTAAAACTACCACCATACGTATGCTGGTAGATTTAATATCAATGGATTCAGGAAGTATTACGATTTTTGGTAAGGATATTAAAAGCGATAGGGAAGAAGCATTAAAATCTATTGGTGCTGTTGTAGAAAATCCAGAATTATATAATTATTTATCTGGGTATGAAAATTTAATGCAGATAGCTAGAATAAGAGGTATTTCTAAAATTAAAGTTGATGAAACCGTTAAGTTAGTAGGACTTGAAGGAAGAATTAAGGATAAAATGAAAAAATACTCTCTAGGTATGAAGCAGAGACTAGGCCTTGCAGCAGCATTACTATCAGACCCTAAATTACTTATACTTGATGAACCAACCAACGGGCTTGATCCCAATGGTATTATGGAGTTTCGTTCCATACTTAAAAAACTATCAAAAGAAATTGGAATGGCAGTATTTGTATCATCCCATATACTTGGAGAGGTACAACAATTATGTGATGTTGTAGCTTTTATTGAAGATGGAAGAATTACTTCTGTTGAGACCATGGACATGGTTAAAAATTCAAAACTTTATATGGTTGATACAAACATATCACAGACGAACTATAACATATTAACATCCATAGATGGTATCGAATCAGTCAAGGAAATTGATAATGGATATATCATTAACCTTTCTGATCGAAAACCGAGCCTAATTTTAAAAGATATTATTCTAAAAGAAATTGAAGTGAATTCCTTTACAAGGCATACAAAAGAATTAGAAGAAAGATATCTTGAAGTAATCAAAGGGGGTGTAAGATAATGTTTTTGGCGTTAGTAAAAAATGAATTTATAAAACTCTTTGCAAAGAAGAAAACATATATAGTTATATTACTATTTATTGCATTACTAGGAATATTGGTTGCGGTAGGTGAAGGAAGTGAAAATAGTTATTTAAGAAATAACGATCCCAAAATGCGAATCGAGAATTTAGAAAATCAGATTCGTTACGAAACCGAATATATAGAAAATATGAAAAAGGATGAAAACATATCAAAAGAAGACCTAGAGGCACAAATTAATTCATCTGAGCAATATATTAAAGATTTAGATAATCAAATTCAATCACTTAAAATACAAGTGGAAAATGCTTCAAAGGATTATTGGAAAGAAGATGCTAAAAGACAAATAACAGATTTAAATGAATCTTTAGCTAATACAACGAACCAAGATGATAAAGCATATTTATCACGAGAGATTAAGAAGATAAAAACTCATTTAAATCATAATATACCATTAGATGAAGGTAATATGAATTATGGTTTTAATCATTTTTATTTGAGTTTAGGTTTTATTACTTTGATGTTTTTGGGATTTGGGTTAGTGTTGTTTAACTCTGATAATATATCAGGTGAATATAACCCAGGGACACTTAAATTTTTATTAATTCAACCAGTTACTAGAATTAAGGTATTACTTAGCAAATTCGTTGTAATGGTGTTAAGTTCATTGGGTTTAATCATAGGAATTCAAACTCTTTTCCTTGTTGGAGTTGGATTAATAAAAGGATTTGGTAGTCTTTATAGACCAATGTTAGTTGGTATTAAATACGAATATATCATGGAAAATGGGCAAGAAATTTTATCGCGAATTGCAAATTCTGGATATTATATATCGTTTGGTGAGTACTTACTTAGAATGCTTTTCCTTGAAATTTTAAGTATCATTACAATTACAGCGTTTATCTACATGGTATCTACTATTTCTAAATCAAGTGTCATTTCAATGACAATCGGAATAGGAATCTTCTTAGGTAGTACCATTATATATAATTTATCACACACTTACCGTAAGTTTTCCTTTTTTAACTTCTTACATTACACAGATGTTGACAGTATTGTATCAGGAACGATTGTAGGAAATACAGGTGCTTTAAACTTTACTTATCCTATTGTTGTAATCAGTTCACTTATTACAACAATACTATTTATTACGATATCATGTGTGTTCTTTAAGAAAAGAGATATATTAATATAGTAAAATTATGAAAATTTAAAAATGTAATCTAATATCATTTTAAATGCCTGATTTAATGGGATGTTGTATGTATATCTACTGCTTTGAATGGATTTAATAAAAAAACCATTCTATAAATTCTAGTAGTTATTTTACAACATCCTACTTTATTATAAAAGAAAATAATGCATAAAAAAGTAATGACAAAAAAGTAATGACAAAAAAGTACTAACAAAAAGTAATGACAAAAATAAATAACAAAAAAGTAATGTCGTAAAAGTGATGACTAATCATGTAGATTTATGAATAATATTGACCTAAATGCTCGAATCGTTTATGATATATATGGTACCAAATATTGGTTAACTAGCTTAAGGATAGTTTTATCTTAGTTAGATGTACAATCAATAAATGGTTATCAAAATACATAAAGCTTTGGAGGAGTATATGAAAAATTGTGTAAAAAGAATAGTAGTTTTAGCACTTGTTCTCGTAAGTATGTTTTTTGTTCATGGAACAAGAGTTATGGCAGAACAGAATTTAGAGAGTGGAACCATAAGGTTGTCTCCTGGTTCAGATTCAAGCTATAATAGCCATATTGAAATGTATAGAGATGGAAGTATTAAATTCTCATTAGCTATCAGCGAGGATAGTGGTGTAATACCAGCAAATGTTTCGGTTACAATAAAAACTCATAATAATATGGGCAAAAATGAAACTGAAATTAAGAATATTACAGGAATAACTAGTTCAAATGGAATTACTGATTTAAATATTGATTTAAAAGAAGGGGATTACCTTTTTACTTTCGCCTTATATAGTGAAACAGGAGTTGTAACAGGTCAAGAAGCAGTAATCACATATAAAATCGTGTTAAATGATAAAGTTGTGGAAATACCTGAACCACCTAAAAATGTTATCGAATTAAATGTAAATGAAATAACAACAATGGATGAGAATTCATCAGAATTTAATAAAATCTTATTTGGTAGTACACTTAAAGAAGTAATCATCCCTTTTACAGCGGATCATGAAGGTGGTTTGCTTATTGGTCTAAAAGAATATAAAGATTATTACGATAGTATGTCTGCTAGAGTATATAAAGACGCAACATGTAGTAAGCCTATTGGAACTTCGATTGTACTAAAAAGTGGTGACGAAACACAATTTACAACAATATCAATACCCAAAAAAGGTACATATTATATAAAGTTTACCCTAAATTCTGTGGGTGATATTTTGAAGAATATTGATTTTGGAATAAGCCTAAACCTAATAAATAACAATGTTAGAACATTAAAACATAAGAAAGTTCAAATTGCATATCAAGACTCTGACAGTGAAAAAATGTTATACAAATTAACAGTAACAAAGCCAAGTGTCATTGGTTTGACAATGCAGTTAGACGATGATTATGACTTTGATGCATATTTTCAATTATTAGATAGTAAAAAGAAAAAAGTATCATCAAATCAATATTCAGAAAGCCAAGTTGAGCAAGGTGTTAATTATATAGTAAAATATTATACTTTGGAAAAAGGAACCTATTATATCCAAGTAGATACAATTTGTGGGTTATATAGTTTGGCATCTAGTTTTGAAGGAGTTAAAAATGAATCAGGTAGTAGTAAATCCAATGCGAAAACCATAAAAGTTGGAGGTTCTCAATTAGGTGGATATCTTAAAGTTACTGATAAAATTACAAAGGAAAATTGGTTCAAATTTACTCTTAATAAAGATCAATACATAAATTTTTATTACAGTACAAAATTGGATGGAGATATTAAAATTGAAATTATAAATGAAAAAGGTGAAATAGTATATAACGACGATAAATTATTACAAGGATTTTATAACTATTATAGAAAAAATTACTGGCTAAAAAAGGGAACCTATTACTTTAGAATAAGTAAATCTAATAAGTATGATTCCATAGCTTACAATATTTTGATAAAATAAAAAAAGAACCAAGATTTTCTTAATACGAAGAAAATCTTGGTTTTCTTTTAGTGTGAATGTGTGAATTATAATATAAATTAAGTTCAAAAGGACTAACCTTTTTGTTTGCTAATATTGCATTATTTAGTTAACATCAAAAATGAACTAACGTCACAATATAATCCACATCAATTACTTAACAAATACCATATTACCGATATAAGCTGTCTGTGGTTTTGACCATAACCAAGCATTGGTAGCACTATCATCAAAGTAGAACATAGCTCCCTTACTTGGGTCGCTTCCTGTTAATGCAGCTTTTGCAGCCTTTTTAGCAATATCAGATGCTGGGTTATTAATATATCCATTTTTTACTGGAGTAAATTGATAGTACTCACCTGCTACATGATTAATTACTTTATCAATGCTATTAGGCCATTCTTTACTTTGTACTCGGTTAACAACAACACCACCAATACCTACCATGGCATTATAAGGTTGTCCAGTAGCTTCTGCTGTAATTAATCTTGCTAATAAATCAAATTCTTCATTTGTATATTTAATAACAGCTTTTTTTGTGTTTGTATTTTTAACACCTGGTAAAATCAGTTTTTTACCTGGCTTTAATTTATCGTTCCATTTATTATTTGCTTTTCGTAAATCAGCAAGGGTTATCCCGTACTTTTTAGCGATAGAAGAAAGAGTATCTCCTTCTTTAACCTTATAAACTTTAGCATTTACGGTTAATTTATCACCTTTTTGTATTGCATCAGATGTAAGATCATTATCTGCCTTAATCTTTTTCACTGAAGTATCAAATAATTTACTTACTTTATATAGGGAGTCATTCTGGGCTACGGTGTAATCAGCAGCTTTTGCTGTCATAGGAAACATTGCAAGTGACATTACTGTTCCTATAATGAATAGTGCTTTCTTAGAATACCTGTTCATATGTGCCTCCTTTTGGTTGAATATGAATACTAGGACTAAAGTACTAGTTCATTGTAACATCTTAATGAGATGTTTACTATATTATATTTCTGGTAATAGTGGAAATATAAGCATGACTTATTAATTAATAATGATATTGTAAAAAAATTTATAAATAATAAAATAATTGTTCCTTATTAAAAAAAACCAAGAAAGAAACTTCATTTTCTAAGTTATTCTTTCTTGGTTTTTTAAATTTTTATTTTGGTGTACAACATAACGTTCTTCTTATATTGATTGATTTCATGCATTCTTATTTTTACTTAACAAAAACCATATTACCAATACTTGCTGTTTTTTGTTTGGACCATAACCATTGATTTGTGGAGCTATCATCAAAATAAAACATAGCACCATTACTTGGGTCATTTCCATACAAAGCAGCCCAAGCAGCTTTTATTGCCATATCACTAGGCGGATTATTAATATAACCATTTTTCACTGGTGTAAATTGATAATAACCACCTGTTACATGATTAATAACTGTACTAATTGAATTTGGCCATTCTGTACTTTTAACACGATTCACAACGACACCACCAACTGCTACCATAGCATCATAAGGTTGGCCAGTAGCTTCTGCAGTAATTAATCTTGATAATAAATTTAGTTCATCTTGTGTATAAGGAATTATAGTTTGTTGTTGCGTAGAACTTGTCTTAACACCCGGTAATATAAGTTTTTGACCTATGAATATCATATCATCCCATTTGTTATTCGCTTTTCTAAGATTATCAAGGGGTATTCCGTATCGCTTTGCTATAAGGTAAAGTGTATCACCAGTACTTACAGTGTAAATCTGAGCATCTATTTTTATTAGTTGTCCTGGGCGTATTTCATCTGACTGTAAGGTATTATCAGATTTTATCATAGTAACTGTTGTTTTAAATAATACGCTAATTTTGTATAGGGAATCATCTTTGACTACTGTATAATCAGCAGCCTTCGCTGTCATAGGAAAGATTGTGAGTGTGATTGCTGTTCCTATAACAAAAAGAATACCTTTTGAAAAACGGTTCATCCATCTCTCCTTTGTAAAGTATTATAGGACCTTGGCCCTATAAGTATTTTATCAGATAATAGTAGGTACTTATATGTCTTTTTCATGGTAATGGTGGTAATATTAGTATTAAGAAAGGAAAAAGAGAAATATTATATTAAGAAAAAGTTCATATTAATATAATTTTACATATGAAAATTCGTATGTTATAATTTATAACAATAAAGATAGTAAGATTTGAAAGGAGTTAAGTGCATTTATAACTTATAAATTAAGTGTTAGATGTATTTTATACTACGATGAAGAATAATTTAAAAAGTAATGTAATGATTATGTTGAAGGGTTTTATTATTGGCTCATCTATGAGTGTTCCAGGAGTAAGTGGTGGAACAATGGCGATTTTATTAGGGATTTACGACAAGTTAATTGGTTCTATTAGTAATTTTTTAAAAGATATGAAAGGAAATATATTATTTTTAATGAAAGTATGTATCGGAGCAGTTGTTGGTATCGGTTCATTAGCTTTTGTTATTAAATGGTTAATGGAAAAGTTTCCATTTCCAGTTTCTTTCTTTTTTCTAGGAGCGGTTATTGGTGGTGTTCCAGCATTATTCAAAAGAACAAAAGAATCTAAACTAAAGATATCTTCAGCAGTATATTTTATATTAGGTTTAATCATAGTTATCTCTATTGGATTTATCCCTGTAGGTAATTTTGACATCAGTGTTGGATCCGGGTTAACACATTATCTTATGCTTTTAGTAACAGGAATTGTTATTGCATTAGCATTGGTATTACCTGGCATTAGTACTTCACATATGTTGCTCGTTCTTGGTATGTATGATGCAATGCTTCTAGCCATCACTAAATTTGATATTGTATATATTGGTATATTAGGAATTTCAACATTAATTGGAATTTTCTTAATTACAAAGCCAATTGAATGGACAATGAATCGATTTCCACATCAAACATATTGTATGATTATAGGATTTGTTCTTGGATCTACGTCTGAGATCTTCCGAGATAAAATATTACCAGCAGTACCGGCAAATGCAGGTTTAGCATGGTGGATACCGTCTGGTTTCATATCATTAATTACCTTTGTACTTGGATATCAAGCAATTGCTTCACTAGCAAAGTTTTCAAATGATTAAGATTCGTAATGAATATTTATATTATCAATTAAATAAATTAGGATTGCATCTAATCTTGCCAGATTGGATGCATTTTTTTTGTTAAAAGATATTGTTGGTGATGTATAAGATACTTAATATGAAAGAAAATATTGTTGAGTTATCTACACGTTCTTAATATGAAAGATAAATATTGTTGAGTTATCTACACGATACTTAATATGAAAGATAAATATTGTTGTGTTATTTACACGATTCTTAATATGAAACGATAACATCATTTTGAATTAATAATAGATTATTAAGCATATATTAAAGTAATAATACATAAAAAAGGTTGACATTATGCCTATAGGTAAAGCAGATAATCAATTAAATTTAGCTCTTGATGTCCCCAATCAAACGAGAGAAAAGACCTTGGATTTAGATGTTGGCTACAATCCTGTTGTTAACATGTGGGAGCTAATTGTAAAATATAGTGGAGATATTATGCAAATTGCAGAGGAGCTAGGATTAATCGTTGTTCCACTTCAAAATGAATATGCGATTATAACTATCAGAGAAGATTTAATTGACAGATTATCAGAATATGATCAGATAGAATTTATTGAAAAACCGAAGAGATTATTTTATGAAGTTAGTGAAGGGAGAGCTGCATCCTGCATTAATCCGTTGCAAACTGCTCAATTTAATTTGTTCGGGAATGGAGTAATCGTTGCAATTATTGACTCTGGAATTGATTATGCCCATCCTGATTTTCGAAATCCAAACGGTACAACTAGAATATTAGAGTTATGGGACCAAACAATACAAGGAAGTCCACCACCTGGTTATGCGATAGGAACTCTATATACGAGAGAACAAATTAATCAAGCGTTAGAACAACCTGATACAGCAGCAAGGTTAAGTATTGTACCAAGTGTTGATACATCAGGTCACGGAACTCATGT
>JARBTX010000160.1 GCA_029239975.1 Anaerocolumna sp. | reverse complement strand
TGATAATTTATTTACTATCTCAGTGTTTGTATACAAACCTGAATAGTTCAACACATCTATTAGTTTGTACTTGTTTTTTTCTGGCTTCGAATCGCAATCTCTATCAAAAATGACATTACCTTTACAGTTAAGTATTGAATCATCGATATTTAACATATCAGTTATACTTAATACTTTTAAATTATCTAAGTCGATAGTATAAGTATATCCCCAAGTATTTGGATGCGCAGCGCCTTGGCTATAGCCATATACAGAGTATCTTATACTCAATAAATGATCGTTCGAATAGCTTGGATAACACTTAAACTCTAAGGTTTGGTCTGTCGTATTTGAAATTGTCTGTAAAATATTGGTAACTTTTGGCTTGTTATCCATTTCATACTGATAATTAAATAAATCCGTAATATAACGAAATACTTCATGTTCAAGAATATAATTAATCTCTTTTTGCTTTTTTAGGTTCGTTAAATTTTTAACTTGTGGAAACTCAATAAGAATCGAATTTCTTTCATAATATTTAATATATACTTGGTAATTTGCTGTTTCACTGGCGTAAACTTTCATCGAAAAGCATTGAAGTATTAACACAGCAAACAAAATCCCAAATGCTCCAGTACGCTTTATCAATTGGTGCTCCCTTCTATCATAAAATAGATTTACGCTATTCATGTTGACTATAGACTGCGATATTCAATTATCTAATACTATCAGCCTGTTTTACATATGTGAAGTTACTACCTCTGCATCTTTAGTTTTATAAACTATGTAGACTAGTTTCCATCAAAATATTCTTGAGTTACAGCATCAACATCAAAAATAAAATCAGAATAGTTAGCTTCAAGTTGATAAACTCCATTTTTATAAATTATTGCACTAGCCAGTTCTACTCGTCCTGGAGCGCCCGTTCCCCACCCATTTTTTACTTCTTGTTCCATCAATAGTTTATTTATGGCATTGGCTTCATTCACAACCGAATCAAAATAATTGTCAGCCGTTTCAGAATTATATTCATCAATGAGATGTTGCAATTCTGCTTTCCACGCTTCACCGTAAAGATATGAAATCCAACCATCCGTATGACTATTCCCATACTGTTTGTCCATATTTAAATACCATTCATCTATTGGATTCGATTTTCCGTTTACAATTAAATTCAAATTAGCTGAATGAGTTTCTGAGCTAGATATCTTGTATGAGCTAGATAATGACAATCCAATTATAGTTAATAAAATACAAGCTGATAAACGCTTCGAATACTTAACCCTCATATAATATTACCTCCAACAAATTTCTCCTTCAATGCTTATAAAACAGCTAGTAGGTCTTTTAATATTTGCACTCGTTGCGTTTGTAGGTGTGTTTTTATGTATTTTCCGGTCTTAAAAATATCCATCTCTCTATATATTTTAATGATTTCGAATAAAGTTCTCTACTGAATCTTTGCATATCTCAAGAAATGTTTCTTCTCCAATGGTGTTCATTTTAAAGAATACTGCCTGACTTCCTCCTGAGGTTATTGCAGAAACAAATAGCTCTTCACCAGTTCCTGCTATAGTTACGTTCATACTTACACGGTTACCTCCCGTCATACTATATCTTTCATAAACCCGTACTGCTACGCGTGAATTCGCCAAATCAATATCACTACCGTCCTCATAACTTACAGAAGAACTACCATTAGTTATATCATTATGTAACCAATTTAATAACGCATTAAAGTTTCCTTTCAATCTTCGTTCATATTTAGCCATTATATAATTCTATCCTTTCAACATTTTCAATCATAAATTATTAATAATATATTTGGTATCTAGCTTAAATTTCGAATTCCCATTCACCACGTAAATCCAAATAGCTCCTAGTTAAATTAAATTTTATTTTCATAATACAAAATTTCTCTTAACCCAGTCTCACGTATATCATTCAATTCTTCAGCGTTCATCAAGCCTGATTCATAAAGATTAAGGTATTCCTGCGAAACACTTTGATTAAATACTAACATATCATCTGTGTTTATCGTAACAGGTATTCCATAATCATAGAGTTTTCTAATTGGATGTTTAGAATAAGATTCTACAACTCGTAACTTAACATTACTTGTCGGGCAAACATTCAATTGGATATTATTCTTAGATAACCACTTCATTACAAAATCTGATTTAGCAGCTGCTACACCATGATGAACCTCGTCTAATTCTAGTTCTTCAACAGCATTCATTACATCATCAGCCGTTCCGAATTCTCCCACATGGGCTTTTAATCTCAAGCCATATTCCTTAGCTTTTCTATACAGCTTCTTGAAATTCTTTATTGGCTGTTGAAATTCTCCTGCATTAATATCAACTGATTTAAACCACTTATAAGATAATATTTCATCCAACCTTTCTAGTTCTTTATCAGTATCGCATCCCCTTTCAAACGCTAGCTCTGGCAATAAGATTGTATCTGGTGCAAATTTTTGATTAAAACTTTTCATAGTATGTATAAATGCTTCCGGTTCCATACCTCCTATCGTACCATCAAATCCAAAACTAGCCGCCAGTATACTGATATTATCGTCTGCAGCTTGCACAAAAGCAGCTTCTAATCTCTTTATGTATGAGCAATACTTTTTTATATTATCTTTAAACCATTCATCCATATGATATAAAGATTCAAATGTTGTAGGTGGTAAATCAATTTTAATATTTGCAATTGATTCAATGTATTTTTTGTTCCCACCTTTTCCTAAATGATTATGTAAGTCGCTTTTATCTATTGAACTCAGTCCATTTAGGTCTTGATCATGTAAATAAGTTTTAAACAGATCATTCAATAAGCTACCTCACGTTAATTAAATTATTACAAAATTTCATTATAACCTTCATATAATAACCTATGCAAAAACTTAGTACCAACAATACAAAAGATACTATGTATGTTTGCCACATATAATGCATAAAATTTGGCGTTAATTTAAAGCCAACACGCAGTGTAGGTAAATAAAAGTATTGTGTTGCAAGGCCCCAATTGTTATACCAATATTGTTTATTTATTAATTCCTGGAATAATATAAGGATTAGTATAATTAATGCTGGTAAATTACAAAGAAACGGAGTACTGATTTTTGATTTGGTGAATTTATTCAGAACAACCCCAAGTATAATCCAATACAAAAAGAATATTATACTGATAAAATCAAGTGTCATACCCAGTTTGGCAATAACAAAATTATAAAGCATTAGATTTACGCCATATCCTATCAGTAAAGGACTGAATCCAGCAATTAGAACGACTAATTTTTTCATGCTTAACCCACCTCATTAAATATTAATCTTCATGATTCGTAATGAAAACAATTGCTAATAAACAATATTCTCTAACTTCAATTACGCCTATAAGACATGTGTTAATATTTATTTTTCACCATCCTGCACAAGACGATTAATTTCATCTATAAATGTGCGAACATCATCAAAGCCAGAAGGACTCATCTTAAATTTCAACTTACCATGACAAACTGCTTTACTCTTTTCCAGAAACTGATACCTAGTCCTTGCCAGACATTGCCTGTAACAACCAACACACTCATCCAAGTTATGAAACATGCGCTCTGTAAAATCTTGTGATTTATTAGCTAGACAGTTAAGAGTATCTTCCATCCTATCGGCTTTTCTATGCCAGGTTTCAGGTTTTCCGTTCGTTATAATATACCACTGTAGTGAATGATCAAAAATATCATTACTTAAATATATGGCATAGGAAACTCCATATTCTGATGCAACATAGGATATTTTGTTACCATTTTTCTCTAACTGTCTTTTAAATTTTAATGGTTTTATTGTTCTCAGATATTCATCTATTCTTATTATTTCACTTTGTATATCTACAGGAAGAAGTGATATACATTTTTCGAAATTAGGTTTTCCCCCAGGTTCCAAACTCATGTTTTTTGTTATTGCAGCCGGCAATTCTTCCCCAGAACGTATAATATTACATGTATCATCATACTCAGTTACGGAGAAGGATTTAATACATAAATTGACCATTTTATCACATGTTAATTTAATATCAAAACCTTCTGTATTCATTTCTCGAAAAGTTGGTGATTTCATATATTTTTCATTCTTTGAATAATATCTTTCTTCACCATTAACTAAAATTTGCATTTCTTTTAAATCGTATATTAATGTTATATCAGTAAACTCATTCATTTTGATATGATTATGAAAATTCATGGTCTTTTTCGTTGGTGCTGCTATATCATCCATACGTCTGTTATCTGCCCATAAAGTGCCAAAGTTAATATGTCCCTTACCTAATAGTATGTATAAACCTGGTGCATCAATTTTTACTGTTAAATCAATTCTTAATGGTAATTTGTATTTAATAGGAAGATACGTATAGGAATTTATTGATAAATGCTCTAGATCAAACCTCTGTGATGGTATGGAGCGATTCGTTGTCATAAAAAGCATATTATCCCTATATTCACAAGTAACTTGACCTTTTGGTAAAAAATTATTAAGTTCTATCATATGTTTTTTCATTTATATACCCCGATTTTTGGCTATATTTCATATTTTACATTTATTATCCTATTTATTTCTAAATAAACATGTCCACATAAAGTCCAATCCTTGAATCGTGTCTGGAACTCCGTTTCTATATTTCCTAATTTCTATTATTTCAAAATAAGGTGCAAATAACTCGATAAGTCTTTCTTTTGAAAAAGCAACTCCAACACGATTTCTTTGTTGGTAAAATTCCCAATCATTCACTTCATCAGCACAATTCTCACCCCAAGCAAAACATACCAGACCAAAGTATCCACCTGGTTTTAGTATTGACTTTAATAATTCGATGTATGTTATTCTTCTATGTGGTGATAAATGGTGAAGCATACCTGAATCATATGCAAAATCATATTTGCCGTCAATGCCACCTTTTAGTACATTTTGACATCTAAAATCAACGCTGATACCATTTTGATTGGCAATTTTATTTGCATTTTCAATAGCAATTGTTGAAATATCGATAGCTGTTACAGATACACCTTGTTTTGCCATAAAGATCGCATTTCTTCCTTCTCCACAACCAAATTCGATGGCATTGTTAACAGGTATCCCTTTTTCGAAAAATTCTACTAAATTCTCATCAGGTACATCATTTTGGATGATAAAATTCGCTGGATGCTTTCTTAAATCATAAAATTCATCCCAAGAAACATTTTCAGCTTGACTATCTAGTAATTCCATTATGTCCTCATAATTATTAATAAATGGTTTCATTTTACTCCTCCCGAATTAACATTCGATATCATTCGATATCAATTGTTTGTTTCTATTATTTAAATCATCCTATTTTTACTAAAACTTCAAAATATCTATTATATAAGATAATTTTTGATTTTATGAATTACTAAGTTCGCCTTCAAATCTAAGTTTATTATCACTCATCCATGCAGGCATAAATCCTGCTCTGTATGCTACCTTTTGAGAAGTAATGTTGCATGCAGTAGTAGCATAAATAGGAACGATATTCCTTCCTAGAATTTCTATGGTGAGAGCATTAACCAGATATGTTGCTAATCCATTATTACGATATTCAGGTAATACATCAATCCCAATTGACCACATTTTTGAACTCCATGCGAAAGCAGACACAATAGCAATAATTGCATTATTTTTTTTCGCAAGCATAAGCAGAGTATTCTGTATAGGATGATTGGGATTATGTTGGATTGCGTTGTTGAAACCATTCAGATCATAAAACTTTGATATTTCACTTTTTTCGATTGTTTCGTATGAAAAGCTGTCTGGTGCAGAAAGACACTTCAAATTATCAAGATCAGGAAGATAATTCATGGCGTAATCGGCGATAAAAGGCATGGCATAAGCTTCATCACGGCTTTTTCCAGCGAGTTGTTCTTTCACATAGTTTAACCTTGCTGGAGTTGCTGTTACAATAATTGACTTCCCCATTGTCAACATCTCGAAGTATTGTTCTTTACGAAGAAAAGGTCGTCTTCCTGGATTATCTCTTGCCTCAACAAATATAAAGCTATCTTTTTCGCCATTTAGGTCTTCAACTGTACAGTTCAAATCAATTGCAAGTTGGTTCTGTACATTACCATACATTTCAATTTTTGTCACTAAAATCCCCCTCCCTAACCGTTAATCGATAAGATACAAACGTGCTTCATTAAACTTTGTTATAAGACATAATACTCATCAAATATTTCTCCATAAAAACTAAATTAAGCTTTAAATTGTTATGAACATAACAAAGTACATCATTCTATTTTAAACCAAATTACAAAATATTTCCATAACTATTTTTTATGAGCATTTAGTGATTTTAAATAAACACAAAAAAAGCAGATGATAATTTCATCTGCTTTTCATAGTGGTCTATAAACACTTTTATATAAATTGGTTCTTTGTCAATAGTGGGGGTGGGATTCTACTGAATCCCGCCCTATTACTGATTTTATAATTCTTTTTATGTTGGGCACCTTAAAAACCTATT
>JARBTX010000063.1 GCA_029239975.1 Anaerocolumna sp. | reverse complement strand
AAATATTCATTGCACATGGAGCCCCTAATTCATTTGCAAAATATTCTGCAATTTTTATACATGCTTTACCATGATTAATCCAGAATTTACGTATCTCATCATCAGGGCTTGATAAGGTTAATCCATTTGCCTTAGGATGTGAGAAAAATGTTGGATTAAAATCCAGTGAGAGCCCTCTTAACTTTGCATATTCAACCCACTTTTTAAAGTGTTTTGGTTCTAATTTGTCGCGATCCACACGCTCCCCATTTTCAAAAATTGCATAACTTGCGTGGAGATTGATTTTGTGCTTTCCTGGAATCAATTTTAATGCCATATCAATATCAGACATTAACTCTTCTGGAGTTCTTGCTTTTCCGGGATAATTACCCGTTGTTTGTATACCACCGGATAAAGGTCCATCCTGATCAAATCCTTTTACATCATCTCCTTGCCAGCAATGCATTGAGATAGGAATCTGCTTTAATATGTCTATTGCTTTATCTGTGTCTACACCTATCGATTGATATATTTCTTTTGCTGATTCATAACGTGTTTTCGTCATCTCATACTCCTTTTTATTCGTATTTGTTTTTTTACATTGAATAATTTAAATGGGCTTATGATACCTTTAAAACATCTAACTTTATAAAAAACATATATAAATGCTCGTTATTATTTTTATAAGCTATGCGAAACGTCAAAAATTATATTCTGTAATGTGAAAAGATTGATTAATGCAAACTCTGGCCTCATCGATTGAAGAAAATACCTGGGATTGCAACATTTGCGCTGCAATGTTACCAATTGCAGTAGCTTCACTAGGTCCAGCATAAACTTTTTTCCCTGTTGTTTTGGCTGTTAATTCGTTTAAATAATTTGCATTGGATCCACCACCTACTATATATATGACGGAATACTTTTTACCTGTTAAATACTCAATTTCTCTAGCTATATCTGCATAACACTTTGCTAAACTTTGATAGATACATGCTGCTAATTCTCCTACTGTTTCAGGTATCTTTTGGTTGGTTCTTACAAGATATCTTTTTATCTCCTTCGTCATATTTTCTGGTGCTAAAAAGCAAGGATCATTTACATCAATACGAGAAGGAAAATCATCTGCATCTTTTGCTAAATCACAAAGCTCTGAAAAAGAATAAGTATCATTTAAATCATGTCTCACATTTTGTATCATCCATAATCCCATAATATTTTTTAAAAAGCGATAACGATATCCGTAACCACCTTCATTGGTAAAATTCTTATAGAAACTTTCCACTGTATGAATCGGTGTAATGGATTCGATACCCATCAGTGACCACGTACCAGAACTAATATACAAAAAGTCAGAATGGGTTACAGGTATTGACATAACTGCTGAGCCAGTATCATGAGTGGCTGGTAAAACAACTTTTAAGTTAAATCCAATCAAGGATTCTAACTCTGGTTTTAAATCCCCTACAATGGATCCTGGTTTTGATAAATCTTTAAATATATTTTTTTTAAACCCTAACCTATCAAGCAATTCATAATCCCATTGCTTCGTCTCTATACTTACTAGCTGTGTGGTTGTTGCGTTGGTATATTCATTGCACTTATAACCTGTCAGTAGAAAATTTAAATAGTCTGGTATCATAAGAAAACTCTCAGCTTTTTCTAAAATCGTTGCATTATTTTTCTTAATTGCCATTAATTGATATATGGTATTAAATGGTTGCATTTGAATACCAGTTCTTTTATACAAATCAGTATTTGAAATCTTCTCTTGTACAAATTGATTCATACCTGCAGTTCTGCTATCTCGATAAGATACCGAATCACCTAATATTACATCTTCTTTATCAAGAAGAACAAAATCGACTCCCCAAGTATCTATGCCCATATACTTCGGCACTTTTCCTATTTCTTTGCATTTTTTTAATCCGTTTATTATTTCCTTATATAACTTATTTAGATCCCAACAGAGATGATTGTTTCTTTTTTCTACACCATTTTCAAATCGATATATTTCTTCCAAGTGGATATTCCCATCTTTATAATGACCTAAAATATGTCTTCCACTTGATGCTCCAATATCAATAGCTAAGTAATACTCCATTCTATATACTCCTTATTTGTATACTTTGATTAGAGAAATTAAATGTTTGCAATTTTCTTATAGCCGTATTTATCTTGTTTATTACCTTTAATAACAACATTATATTAGTCGCTAATAAAAAAAATAAGGACCATATTTGTATGAAATACTGTCCTTATTTGCCATAAAAAATATTTTAAATATTTTTGTCAATAGATATATTTTTTTGTCACACTTAGTCGATTACAACATATTATAAAGTATGGTAACCGATAAGAGAATTACTTGGTACCTAATAATTCTTGAAGGAGGATTTAATATGTCATATTACAACAATGGCAGCGGATACGGTGGAAATCAAAGCTTAAGAGAACACATGCGTAGATTTATTGGTCAGACAGTTTTAGTATTCACAACTAGTGGCGGTCAATCCGGAATGGGCTTTTCTGGTGTTCTTCTAGCTGTTAACTGTGATTTTATAAGAATCTTAGATGCACAAGGTACTGCACCTACTTGCCCAATTAGTGATGTATGCCGTCATGATGGATACAATGGTGTTGGAGCAATGGGTATGGGAATGAGACCTGGTTTTAGAACTGGTTCTGTATGTGATATTCCAATTGATAGGATCGCTTCTTTCTGTCACAACGCAATTTAATAAACGAATTAATTCAAATTAATATAATTTTATTTTAAGGAGGATTTAATATGTCATTCAATAATGGATTCAATGGAAATAATGTTGCTGGTGCAAATCAAAGTTTTATATGTCACATGAAAAGATTTATAGGAGAAACAGTATTAGTATTTACGACTAGTGGCGGCCAATCTGGTTCAGGATTTTCAGGTGTTCTTATGGAAGTTAATAATGACTTTATTCGTCTTGTAACTCAACAGAGTCAACCACCAACCTGCCCAATCAGTAAGGTATGTGATCGTGACCGTGACCATGATCGTGATCATGACCGCGACTATTGCAATGGCTATGAGAATGGTAATAACGGAAATGGTCTTGCTGGAGAATATAATAACTACAATAATAACAATAATTATAACAACAACTATAATAACTATAATGATTATAGACCAATGAATACCGTAGGTTCCGTATGTGATATTCCAATTGACAGAATCGCTGCTTTCTGCCACAATGCAGTTTAATTTTTAAAACTGTATAATTCATAAATAGGGACTGCTACCAACTAATTCGTTAGTTGGTAGCAGTCCCTTTCTGCCTCTACTATTTATCACCTAAATTGATTATACGTGAAAATTAGAGATTTCTTCTTTTAACTTATCTGAGCTTATCTTTGACATATCTATTTGTTGAGTAACTTCACTTGACATACTAGTAATATTAGCAACCTTTTCTGCAATGTCACCAGTTCCAATAGCACCTTCTTGTGCAGCTTTTGCAACTTCATTTACAGATAATATAACATTTTGTATGGATGCGAGCAATTCCTCACTTGTTGCACTAAAATCGGTTATTAAATTATCCATATAGGTAGCATCTTCATTATAAGCATCTGCAACTTCAAGGAAGTTTTGGAAACTTTCTGATATATCTTCTGACACAAATTTCAATAACTCACTTGCACTATCAGATAAATTATTTACAGCATCTGTTACTTCACCAGTAATACCTTGTATTTGTACCACCATATTTTTGGATTGTTCCGCTAAGCTTCTGATTTCTTCAGCAACAACTGAAAAACCTTTACCTGCTTCCCCAGCTCTCGCGGCCTCAATGGCTGCATTTAAAGCTAATAAATTTGTCTGTGAAGTAATACCCATGATTGCATTCGTAAGTACATTAATCTGATTCACAACTTTTGATTGTTCTAAAGCCTTATTTAACTTATCTTCAATCATTACCTGCATATTGTTCGTTTTTACTTGTGACTCACGTACGTTCGTTTTTGTCTTCACAGCACGCTTACTAATCTCAATAATTTGTAAAGCTCCTTCTTGTGACTTTTCTGCTATATTTCTTGATGCAGATTCAATCTCTATACTAGTTGCAGACATTTCTTGGGCAGATGCTGCTGTTTCTTCCATGCTAGCTGCCAATTCTTCTGTTGTAGCTGATACATCTTCAATATTAGAGTTTAATTCTTTAACATTGGAATTTACGTTATTTACAACGTATGCAATTTGATCCGCTTCGTTTTTGGTATTCCCAATTAGTTGTGCAATTGAAGTTTTCATAGTTTCTAGATCATTTGCTATCAATCCAAAATCATCTTTTCTATTATGATATGAATCAGGTAATTGAATTGTAAAATTACCGGTTGAAAGAGTACCTAGGTAGTTACTGATTGTTTTAAATGCTTTATTTAGATTTTTAGCAATTAATATTGTTATAAATACAGATGCAATAAATCCAACAATAAGTATATAGCTTAAGGTGGTAATCATTTCTTTTAATTTTGCATTCTCTTCTGCCTTATATTCATTAATTATCTTATCAATGTAATCTGTATAATTACCAGTTCCAACCACCCATTGATATGGTTCAAAAGCTAAACTATAACTTCTTTTTGGTGAGGCTTCTGTTTCTCCTGCTTTCGGAAACCAATAATCTGTAAACCCACCACCTTCTTTTTGTCCGTTGGCAATTATTTCTTTAATCAAAGGAAATCCATTCACATCAACTGAATCAAGTCGATTGGTACCTTCCGTATCTTTACCAAGTAATACTACATTAACACCTTCATAGGTATCTACCCAGAAATAACCTCCTTCACCATAACTCAAATTTCTAATCAAATCTGCTGCTACAGTTTTAGACTCTTCTAGAGTATATTCACCAGCTTCATATTTCGAATAGATCGTATTTAATAAAGTAATTACGTTTTCTACTTGATTCTTAATATTAGTGTCATAATCGGCCTTTATACTTTCTTCTAATAAATTCAGACTTTCTTTTGTTGACGATACTTCATTTTTTATGGAGATAGCCGATATAATGACAGTAATCGTTAATAGTAAGGCTGCTAAAAATATGACTTTTGTTCTTACCTTTAAATTATTGATTTTCATGTTGTGCCCCCCTAGTGGTGGTAAACTATCATAATAACATATAAACCTAATTTTATTTATGATGTACCTCTATTTTACATTATTCTGCAAAAAAATACAATATTCCTAGTACATGTTATCTAATTTTTTTTTGATATTCAAAGTATTTTTGCAATACTTTGGTACTAATTTCCTATTACCAGACTATTTAGTTTAATAATTAAACATTATCTGTTATCTTTGTAAATCAATTACATTTATTCTTACTTTATTTACCAAAATTATTTTTTTACTGACTATTTTGATTTTACAGGTAAATTAAATATGGTTGTAGAAATTTATAATTATAACTTTTTTTGCCATAGAATTAAGTACTATGAATTAATAAAAAAGAGCAGATTAGATACAAGTATCTATTCCACTCTTTCATTCATATCTGAAATCACTTCACTATTTATTGATATCTTACACTAAATTTTTTGTATTCCCCTTTTGTACTATTTAGATATTATGTATTTAGAAAATCTTATTCTTTCATGCTTTTTTTCTTTGTAAATACGACCAAAGCCACAAAAGAAGCAATACAAACTATTATAATAGGATACATGACATTTGACTCACCTGTTTTTGGTACTTCAGTTTGTGTTTCTGTACTTACAGATACTTCAGATATTGCAACTGATGGATCCCCAGAAGGCCAACCTTCTTCTGCATTCGTATACAAGGTTGCTTTCACTCCAGCAACACCCATATCATTTTCTTCCCCTTCACCACCAAGTATGATCCAGCATTCGCCAACATCTTTTGATAACGCATCTGCGTTATTGGACTGTGGGGTTCCGCCTTTTGCACTAAATACTAGATTTAAATCTACTTCAGTATTAAATGTATAAGTATACCAATTATCTCCAGAAGAAATTAGTTCTGTTCCAGGCCAAACCCCTGCTGTTTCACCAGCATCGCCCCAATTATATACATTCATACTTCCCCAACCTGCCTCGTCTTTTACATGTACAATTACAGTTGTTGCTGCTGCTTTTGCTACTGGAGCATACAGTCCTGTAATAATTAATGCTGCACATAAAAACGCTGTAACTTTTTTTAACATTCTTTTCATTTTACATACCCTCTCTCTTTTTTATTATCTAAACGAGTTTTAAATATAAAGATGAGTTTGCTGGAATTACTAGATTTATCTCCCCATCATCTTTATTATATTTAGTCTCGTTAAGAAGTTCTGTTACGGTATTACAATTAGTTTCTGCGACATTATAATTAACAGTTTGATTTGTAATATTAATTAAAATTTTTATAGTTTCATTATTAAAAGTTCGATTCATTACAAATAACTTATCCGTACTATGAAATGAAATATCCCCATATTGTAAAGCCTTTTCATCTTTTCTAATACTTATCAGTTTTTTATAATATTGGTATAAATCCATATCCCAATTCTCTTTATTCCAATCAAAGCCTCTTCTGCAGCCAGGATCATACCCGCCTGTCATTCCAATTTCTGTACCATAATAAGTACATGGCATACCTTTGTAAGCAAACAAAAATGCTGCTGCATTCTTAAGTAAATCTTTTTTTTCAGTACAAGAATAAAGAAAACGCTCTGTATCGTGGCTATCTAATAAATTAAGCATAGCTTCATTAACTTGATCTGGATAACGTATTAACAAAGAACTAAGGTTAGCTTCAAACTGTCTTGGTGATATTTCATTTCTTGCAAAAAAGTCCAAGCATAATTTGGTTACAGGATAATTCATAACACTATCAAATTGATCACCCATTAACCATGGTAGAGCATTATGCCAGTTCTCTCCAATAATAATAATGTCTTCGTTAATTTCTTTAACCAGATTACGAAACTCTCTCCAAAACATATGATCAATCTCGTCTGATACATCAAGTCTCCATCCATCTATATGAAATTCTGTAGTCCAATATTTAATTGCAGATAACAGATATTCCTTTACTTCTGGATTCGCTGTATTCAGTTTTGGCATATAGGATACATATCCAAAGGTCTTATAACTAGGTGGATTGGTCTTGAGTGGATATTCATCAATAAAAAACCAATCATAATACTTAGACTCTTTTCCTTTTAAAGTAACATCTTGAAATGGTTCAAATAGATTACTAGAGTGATTAAATACTGCGTCTAGTACTATTCTAATTCCTTTCTCATGTGCTTTATCCACTAATTCTTTAAAAATCTCTTTATCACCAAAGAAATGGTCAATTTCAAAATAATTTACAATATCGTACTTATGATTGGATGGTGATTGAAATATTGGTGTCAAATAAATGCAATTAACTCCCAAATCATAGAGATAATCTAACTTACTAATAATACCTTCTAAATCACCACCAAAAAAACTTTTTGGCTTAGGTGCATCGTTCCAATTACTTAAGTTACTTGGTGAATTATTAACATCACCATTGTAAAAACGCTCCACAAATATTTGATAAAAGATGGAATCTTTTATCCAGGATGGCTGTTTATGTACATCCGTAGGATTAATATACGGATATTGAAAGAAGTAGCAATAAGCCAAATCATCATTAAATTTATCTACAAATCCAACTTCCGTATAATATATCTTCTCATTACCTTGTTCAAGTCCAAAATAATATCCAATTCTTGTATCGTTAGTCACAATATTAAATTGATAATAGTCATATAATTCATCAGATAGAACTTTCTTCATTACATGGCTTTCATTGTTTTTCCAATCATATTTAATGCCGTATATAATTTCTACTTTATCGCAATCATTTTTTGCAGTTCTTATTCGTACATGCAATTCATTTTCATTGTATGCATATGCATAATTACTTTTAGGAACATGATTTATTGCTGTTAAATTCATTTAAGTCTCCAATCTAGTCATAATGATTATTCTGTTGTTAACATAGTATTCCAATCAGCTACTGCTTTTTCTCTTCCTTCTTTTGGTGTTAATTGTCCATCAAAAACAGCTTGACAAAGTCCTGCTGAAATGGACCAATAATAGGATATTCTCTTAACAGAAGGCATAGGGTAAGAATTAGCAAATTGCATTACAAATGGCTTAATATATTCATCTTCTGCAATGCCTTTTACGTTTGTTACATCCTTTAGTGTCGGTATTTTATCTGCTTTTTCATATAACAGGCTAGCAGATTCATCCGTAACTAAATATTCCGCAAATAATTGTGCAGCGTTTGGATAATTTGTAAATGCAGATACATGGGCATTTTGTACACCTGCAAATGGGGTAAGTGCATTTCCGTTAAAGGTAGGAAGAACTGTTACTCCAAAATTTACACCACTTTTTTTGAATGTCTTAATATCCCATGGTCCAGTTATTTCATATGCAACTTTCCCTTCGGTAAATTGGTTTTGTAGAAAACTAACATTACCTAGGTCCGTTGAATTAATAGGCATTACATCTTTTAAGGAACTTACTAACTCAAGTCCTTTTTCAAATTCATCTGTATCAAAGCCTGGGTTATCCGCATCTAATCCGTCTTTTCCAAATAAACTGAATCCATATGCACTTAACATAGGATAAATTTTATAGCCATCACCGATTGTATATAAAATGTAAAACTTATTGTTATTTGGGTCATTAAAGCCCTTAGCTTTATCAAATATTTCTTCTAACGTTTTTGCTGGTGTATCACCAACTATATCTTTATTATAGAAAAGACAACTTGTTTCTAATGAAATCGGTACACCATAAGTTTTATTAGCCGATGTAACTGTTTTTAATCCTACTTCATTCACTCTTTCCTTTAAACCAGACACAATGGGATTATCTAACTCAAGAAATAACCCTGAGGATACTCCATGTTCAAAAGAATCGTGGGGACACATAAAGATATCCGCACCAGTACCTGCAGGTCCACTTAAAGCAATTTTATCAATTGCACCTAATCCAACTTCTTCAACGGTAACTGGTACTCCGTATTCTGCTTCAAAGTTCTTTGCAACCGCTTCACCAAATTCTATGTCTGGAGTCCAAAATAGTAGATGAGCACCTTCTTCTGGTACTAGTTTTACTTCTGTTTTAGATGTTGTATCACTACTAAGTTCATCACTATCAACTGAATTCTCTGAATTGGTTTCTGAGTCTGTTAATGAAATCTCATTATTTTTATTATTAGCAACTTCATCTGAGACGGTACTTTCTGCATAATCATCTTCTACCGGTAATTCTTTTTTACATCCAGTAAGTGAAAATAATAATAATCCTACAAGTAATAACGATACTATTTTTCTTTTCATATCAATTCTCCTTTTCTTCGTTTTAAACTCGTATTATATTAACCTTTATCAGCTCCAGCTGATATTCCTTCTACTAAGTACTTTTGGAAAACTAAATATAATATAGTAATTGGAATTGCAATTAAAACAGCTCCGGCTGCAAATGTTGTAAAGTAGGAATTTTCTTTTCCTGTTATCATAGAGTACAATCCTACTGCAATCGTCTTTGTGGATTCCCCTGTAAATAAAAGATTCGGTAATATGTAATCCATCCAAGGCATCATAAACTGGGACACCGCACAATAAACAATGATTGGTTTTGACATTGGAATGATTATCTTAACAAAGGTATGTAGTTTCGAACTACCATCAATATAAGCTGCTTCATCAAGGGAAGTGGATATCCCATCCAAATAACCTTTCACCAACCATACATTATAAGGAATTGCACCTGCTGAATATATAATAACAAGAGCAAGTGGCGTTTTATTAAGACCAAAGGTTACAAATAACGTATAGATTGCTGTCATAGACAAAAAACTTGGAAACATGGATAATATCAACATGGTCATTAATCCAGTTCTTTTCCCTTTAAATTGAAACCTTGATAATACCCAGGAAGTAATTAGTATTAATCCTACTGAAACAATCGCATTTAATAAAGCAACTGATAAAGAATTTTGAAACCAGTGTAAATAATTTGTTTCTGTAAATAGTCTTATATAATTTCCTATTGTTAACTTCTTCGGAACTAAAGATGAAGATGCTAAACCAGTTCCTTCGTTAAAGGAAGAGATGACAATCCAAAAGGTTGGTACTAAAACAATAAGTGATACTATAATTAATTCCAGATTAATAAGAATTGATTTGATATATTTTTTCACCTGTTTATACCTCCTTGAACGTCTTTGTTCTACTAAAATTCCAATAGGAAATACTTCCAATAAATAAGAACAATATAATGCACATAACAGCTGCCATATCAAACATTTGATGATTTAATGTTAGTTTATATATCCAAGAGATTAATATATCGGTATCTCCTGCTAATTGATAATTTGGATTTACTGGCCCACCTTCGGTTAAAAAATAAATAGCACCAAAACCATTAAAGTTACCGGCAAGATTCATAATAAAAAGAGGTGCTGTCGCTTTAAATAATAATGGGAAAGTGATATATTTAAAAAGTTTGAATGAACTAGCACCATCAATTTCAGCAGCTTCGTATAAGCCTTTATCAATATTTGATAACACTCCCTGAATCATTATCATAAACATCGGAAATCCCATCCAAAGATTTACTAGTAAAACCGTGATCTTAGCTAGTACTGGATCTGTAAGGAAAGGTATTCGCTCATTGGTTAAACCTAAATCAATTAATAATTGTCCAACAGGGCCAAATTGTCCATTCAACAGATTTTTAAAAACTAATAATGTAATAAGTTGAGGTATAGCCCATGGTAAAATCATGATTCCACGATACAATGATTTCAGCTTTACATATTTACTATTTAATAATATAGCTTGAAACATTCCAAAAAAATAAGTGGAGCAAGTAGCTCCAATCGTCCAAATCACAGTCCAAAGTAAAACTGAAAAAAAGGTATTAGACCATATTGGAACTTTAAATAATTTAGTAAAATTCGTTATACCAACCCAATCTACTAAGCTGGCTGGCGGTAAATGATTTTTATTATAGTTTGTAAATGCTGTTAAAACCGAAAATAGAATCGGCATTACAACTACAAATAAAACCAAAATCACAATCGGTGTTAAAATAATATACGGGAACGACTTATGAAATAAATTCTGTATGTATTCTTTCGATGTTGGACATTTTTTGTTTTCATCTAGTATTTTACCCGTTTGATAAGCATCTCTTACATTCAGAATATAAATTATTATGAACAATGCAAGTACTAGAACTGTAATAATTCCTTGTATTAAGAGCATAGTGGAATGATCACCATTCTTGGCTCCTGCTCTATCACCTAATGTTAATAATCCCCAAATACCTCTTGTAAAAAAACCACCATGAAGTCTTAATGTAAAATGCTTTATCAGACCACTAAGATTTTCTATCCAATATCCAGAGAAAAATTCAATCCCAATAAAGAGACATTGAATCAGAAAAAATAATATACCTTTTCGTTTTTGCTTACACAAGAAGAATTGGCCCCCACCCCATATAAAAACGGATACCAATGCAGCCGTTTTTCTCTTTGCCATACTTTTCTCTCCTTTTCATTAGCTTAAGCGCTTAAATTAATTATAATCTAACATTTATTCCTTTTGATGTCAAGTAATTTTGCACAAATTTTTATCTTTGATATTTAATTTTATGTACTTTATGCACTACTTTTTAGCTTAAATAATTTAAGTTTAAGTTAACTATTTATATACAGAATACAGCATTTATCAGTATTACAGTAGATTTCTAAAAAAGTTTAAGTTGATTAACTTTTTTATATTTGTATCAGCTCATGAAATTATGCTATAATATTCTAAATTATTATTCTAGGAAGGACACTGCTTTATGAAAAAAGATAAAGTGACTATGAAGGATATTGCAGGTGAATTGAATCTATCTCTTGCTACCGTATCTTATGTTCTAAATCATTCAGAAAAAGAAAAAATAAGCCATGATACAAGGATAAAAGTACTTGAGACAGCTAAAAAGATGGGGTATGTTCCAAATCAAACTGCCAAATCTCTCGCAAATAAAAAAAGTAACCTCCTTGGAATTGTTGTTAACCTTAGTAATCATGCTTCTTCTTGTATGAAATATCAATATCTGGATTTAGCAAGTGAATTACAAGCACAAATACATAAAGCAGGTTATGATACTATAATATCTATCACTCACGAACTAGAGAATATTGAAATCATATACAAACATTCACTAGAAGCTTTATTTGTAATTGATATCAATGAAAAATCTCTAAAAAAAATTACAAATAAGTATTATGTTCCTATCATTTTTCTTGATTGTGACTTTGAAGAAGGATTATTCTATAAGATTTTACCTGATTATCCATCCCTAGTTCATCAGGCAAAACAAGTTCTAGATGATCCAAATCCATTTTTAATCATGGATAATATCATAAACGATAGAATGAAAGACAGTATATTAGAACAATTCTCTAAAGATGATGTTTTTATCATGAAAAGTAATGGTAATCTAAAAGATTTTCTATCTCAAAATGTAGCAAGAAAAGGAATTGTAATCGGTGATAGTCTAGGAGTCTTGGTAGAACGTTACTTTGATAATAGCCGTATTGTGGTATTATCATCTACCCATTCCAAAGACTTACTACTAGCAGATACTAAGCGTATTATTGTTAGTAATAAACAGAAAGCAGAAGTTGCTGTAGATATTTTTAAAAAATTAATTCATTTAGATTATGATGAAAGTGGAAATACAAGAATTTTATTACAACCAGATATAACTCTTTCTTAACATAAGGATAATATATCAATATTTTCATTAGATAATATCAATATTTTTATATTACATTAAGATTTTCATTATATAATATAAACTTCCATGGTAATTTTAATATCAATTACATGGAAGTTTTTTTATATTATGAGGAAATAATCCTATATCTAATTCTAAAATCACTCTAACATCAAAAATTTTTGTACTATTTATATAAATTTAATGACTATCATAAATTTTTTATCAATATTATTAATAAATTAAAATCATTTATAATCTACATTAATCAATCTCATTAATTTTCCTTAATTGTAAAACGACAAAAATTCGTATATTATAGCCATATCGGTAGTGAGGAAATTACCGAAATATTTTTTTTAAAAGTAGGTTTCTTATGCAATTATTAAAAGATAGGATCAAAAAAGATGGCAAAATAAGATCTGGTAATGTCTTAAAAGTGGACAGTTTCTTAAATCATCAAATGGATATCGAACTTTTTGGTGAAATCGGTAAAGAATTCAAGAAAAGATTTGAAGGTTCTGATATAACAAAAATTTTAACAATTGAAGCTTCCGGTATTGGTATTGCTTGTATTACAGCACAACAGTTTTCTGTACCAGTTGTATTTGCTAAAAAAAATCAAACCAAAAACATTGCTGGTGATATCTACACTAGTAAAGTAGAATCTTTTACTCATGGTCGTGTCTATGACATTATAGTTGCAAAAGAATTTTTAAGTGCTAACGATAAAGTATTAATTATTGATGATTTCCTTGCTAATGGAAGTGCGTTACTTGGTTTAGCAAAACTTGTAACAGATGCCGGTGCAAAATTAGTTGGTGCAGGTATTGTTATCGAAAAAGGATTCCAAGAAGGTGGCGAACTTGTTCGTTCTAACGGTGTTAGAGTTGAATCTTTAGCAATTATTGATTCAATGAGTGAAGAAAATGGCGTAACCTTTCGTTAAATATAATTAATTAGATTTGCAAAGGACAAAGGTCATAACTTTTATCGACTTATTGACTTAGTCTTGTAAATAAACACAAAAAATAGCTTTGGAGGAGAAAGAAAATGAAAATGGCAAAAAGATTATTGTCTATTATCTTAGTTGCAACCATGATTTTAGGTTTAACTGCATGTAGCAGTAAAGAAACTTCAACTAGTGCATCTGATTTTAAAGTAGGTGTAATTCACATTGGAGATCCAGCTGATGGTGCAGGATATACATATGCACATGATCAAGGTATCGTACAAATGCAAAAAGACCTAGGCCTTAGTGATAGTCAAATAATCCGTAAAAACAACGTTAACGATACTGATGCAGTAGCTACTAGAACTGCAATTGAAGAATGTATCGAAGAAGGTGCTAAATTAATTTTTGCTACTAGTTGGGGATATATGGACACTGTTGAACAATTAGCAACAGAATACCCTGATGTTATTTTCTCACATGCTTCCGGTTATAAGAGTAACGGAAAAAACTTTAATAATTATTTTGGACGTATCTACCAAGCAAGATATTTAACTGGTATCGCTGCTGGACTTAAGACAAAATCAAATAAAATCGGTTATGTAGCTGCAATGGATATTAATAACTCTGAAGTAACAGGTGGTATCAATGCATTTGCAATGGGTGTTGAATCTGTTAATCCAGATGCACAGGTTTATGTAAAAGTTACAAATTCCTGGTTTGACCCAACATTAGAAGGACAGGCAGCTGAAGCTCTTCTAGATGCTGGATGTGATGTTATTGCACAACATGCTGATACTACTGCTCCACAGCTTGCAGCTCAAAACAGAGGAGTTTGGGGTGTTGGATATAACTCAGATATGACAAAAGATGCTCCTAATTCTCACTTAACTGCACCTATTTGGAACTGGGGTGTATATTATACAAAGACTGCAAAAGCAGTAATGGACGGTACTTGGAAATGTGAAAACTACTTCGGTGGTATGGATGAAGATTTTGTTGATATTTCTCCGCTATCTGCTAATTGTGCAGAAGGAACACAGGAAAAAATTGATGAAGCAAAAAAAGCAATTATCGATGGCTTCAAGGTTTTTGAAGGTGAAATTTATGATAATCAAGGTAATCTTGTATGTGCAGAAGGTGAATTCATCTCCGATGCAGACATTACAGGTGCTATGAACTGGTATTATAAAACTGTTGTTGTTCAATAAAACTTAGTAAAAATATATTCAGTATATTCAGCTGATTTTCACAATCTGAATAGTAAGCACAAATTACACTAAAATAAATGTTAGATTAATGATACCTAAATCATTATCACAATTGTTATATTAAGTCCACTTATATTTATTATGAATAGTGCCATATATACACCCTATATGTGGTACTATTCATTTTCAAATTAGCGGGCTTTGTTCTTTTTTTAATTGTTACTATAAATCACATATTCTAGTAAGGCTGGTGTCCAATTTGGAAATGAAAAAAGAAACAATGGCTATAGAGCTTAAAAACATAACCAAAACTTTTGGCTCTGTTGTAGCAAATAATAATATAGACCTATCTGTAAAACAAGGTGAAATCCTAGCACTTCTCGGTGAAAACGGATCTGGTAAAACAACTCTTATGAACATGCTATCTGGAATCTATAAACCTGACAGCGGTTCTATTTTAATTAACGGAGAAACTGCAACCATTAACTCTCCGGAAGATGCTATTAATTTAGGTATTGGAATGATTCATCAACATTTTAAATTAGTTGATGCACTTTCTGCTACTGACAATATTATTTTAGGATCCAAAGAAAAAGGTTTCTTTTTAAGTAAGTCAAGATCTACAAAAATCAAAGAAATCAGTAAACGTTTTGGTTTAGAGATTGACATGGAAAAAAAGATATATCAAATGTCAGTTGGTGAAAAACAAACAGTTGAGATTCTTAAGGTTTTATATCGTAAAGCAGATATTTTAATTCTCGATGAACCAACCGCTGTTTTAACACCGCAAGAAACCAACCGTTTATTTGATATATTAAGACGAATGAAAAATGAAGGCTGTGCAGTCATCATTATTACTCATAAATTAAATGAGGTACTTGAAATAAGTGACCGTGTAACCATTCTTCGTAAAGGTGAAAGTGTTGCAACGGTAAACACTGCAACCACAAGTGCAGAAGAATTAACAGAATTAATGGTTGGACGTCCTGTTGAATTATCCATAGAACACCCAGAGAATTTTTATAATGAAAATCTTTTGGAAGTACATCATTTAACCGTATGCAATGAAGAAGGAGTTGAAGGTATTAAAGATATTACCTTTGATTTAAATCGTGGAGAAATTCTTGGTGTTGCAGGTGTTGCTGGAAGCGGACAAAAAGAATTATGTGAAGCAATCGCAGGTCTTTTACCAGTCAAAAAAGGTGCAGTTCTTTACAACAAGGAAAATATCATTGGTAAAACACCAAATGAAATTATAAAAATGGGCATCAGTATGAGTTTTATTCCCGAAGACCGACTTGGTATGGGGCTTGCGGCTTCTATGGATATGGTTGATAACTTATTATTAAAAAAATACAATGAAGGTAATGGACCATTTGTAAAGAAAAAAGAAATCAAAGAACAAGCAAAAAGGTTAGTAGAACAACTTGAAATTGCGACACCAAGTATTTATACTCCAGTCCGTAAATTATCTGGTGGTAATGTTCAAAAAGTAATTCTTGGTAGAGAGATACAATCCAACCCTAATGTTTTAATTACTGCTTATGCAGTACGTGGTCTTGATATTAACTCTTCCTATACAATATACGATGCTTTAAATGAACAAAAGCAAAAAGGTGTTGGTATTTTATTTATCGGAGAAGATTTAGATGTAATGCTTGAGTTATGTGATCGAATTATGGTGTTATGCCACGGTAAAATTACCGGAATCGTTGACACAGCTACTGCAACAAAAGAACAACTTGGATTATTAATGACCGATGCAAACAAAGAAAAGGAGATTCCAAATGAAAAATCAAAGCACTAATACTTCTAAAAAAGAACCTCTTATTCGTATCGCAAAAAAAGCTGAGCTTACAGTTAGTCAAAATATTATATTAAGTTTAATTGCAATATTTGCAGCTATTACTGCAGGTGGAATCTTCATCTTATTCCTAGGTCATAATCCTTTTAAAGTATATGCTAGTATAATAAATGGTGCCTTTCGAAGTAGTATTGCAATAAAAGGAACCATAAAAATTGCAATCCCATTGCTTATCTCCTCTTTAGGTATTACACTTGCTTTTCAAATGAAGTTCTGGAATATAGGTGCAGAAGGTCAGATTATTATGGGTGGTATCTTTGCTACTTACTTTGCACTTTTTTATTCTAACTTACCACATGGTTTACTTATTCTTCTAATGTTTATTGCTGGTGCAATTGGTGGTGGTTTATGGGGTTTACTGCCTGCTTATTTTAAATCTAAGTATGGAACCAATGAAACTTTATTTACCTTAATGCTTAACTACATAGCACTTTATTTAATAAAATATTTCGCAGAAGGCCCATGGCGTGACCCAGCTTCTTCTGGTTTCCCTAAGATAGCATCTTTTACAGAAAACGCAAGACTTGATCAGATATTTGGAATTCATGCAGGTTGGTTAATAGGACTTATTCTTGTTATCATCGTGTTTATATATCTTAGATATACTAAGCATGGTTATGAAATTAGTGTAGTTGGTGAAAGTATGAATACAGCAAGATACGCTGGTATGAATGTTAAGAAAATTATGCTTCGAACTATGTTTATTAGTGGTGCTATCTGTGGTATTGCTGGTATGACACAAGTAACAGGTGCAGCTTATACTTTAAGTGAAGGTGTTGCTGGTGGTGTTGGTTTTACTGCTATTACAGTCGCGTGGTTATCGAAATTAAATCCGATTATTATATTAATCGTTACAGTCCTATTTAGTATGTTAGACAAAGGATGCAGCGTTATGCAAAGTACCTTTGGGTTATCTTCTGCTGTATCTGGTATATTACAAGGTATTATACTTTTCTTCATCTTAGGTTTTGATTTCTTTACTAGGTATCGATTTGTATTTAGGAAGGTAGGTTCAACTCATGTTAATTAATTTCTTATTTGCTGCAATCAAGGCAGGAACTCCATTGCTATTTGGAACCACAGGCGAGATTATGACTCAAAGAACTGGTAATCTAAACCTTGGTGTAGAAGGAATCATGTTTATGGGTGCTTTTATGGGATTCTTTGTTGGTTATCACACGAACAGTCTTCCACTTGCATTATTAGCTGCTTTTGCCATAGGTTTATTCGCTTCACTGATTTATGCTTTCTTAACAGTAACATTATTAGCGAATCAAAATGTAACCGGTCTTACGTTAACCATATTTGGTACTGGATTTGCAAAATTCTTTGGTGAGATTATGATTAGTAATACAAGCGATGGTTCACCAAAACTATCCACAGAATTAATGAATACGTTATCAGAAAAGCCAATACCGGTATTATCTGAAATCCCCGTAGTAGGTAAATTATTGTTTTCACATAATCCAATTGTTTATTTATCAGTTCTAGTTGCAATTATATGTAGCATTTATTTAATGAAAACCAAAGCTGGACTTAATATGCGTGCCGTTGGTGAAAATCCTGCTGCTGCAGATGCTGCTGGTATTAATGTAACCTTAGTAAAATATATTCACATCTTAATTGGTGGTGGTATTTGTGCTCTTGGTGGTGCTTATCTATCCTTAATTAATGGTGGTGGTGTTTGGAACAACAGTAGTGTTGTAAATGGACAGGGTTGGATTTCTGTAGCGTTAGTTATTTTCGCAAGCTGGAGTCCACTAAAAGCAATCCTTGGCTCTTTACTATTCGGTATCTTTAGTGTATTGCAATTCTACGTACCAAAAAATGTAATTCATATACCGAATGCTTTTTATATTATGTTACCATTCTTAATTACAACTATTGTATTAGTCTTTACTTCCATGCGTAAAACAAAAGAAGGTGCACAACCTGCTAGTTGTGGAATTAATTATTTTAGAGAAGAACGATAAAATTAAAATAGAGACTTTTGCATAATAGCTTTTTACTACTATAAACTATTAAGCAAAAGCTTTTATTTATAACATAATATTATATATTTAGTGAATGTAGGTAAAAAATTATTGCAGTATAATTTATATTTAAATGAGTAGATAAAAGGTAATGTAACCTTTTATCTACTCATTTTTACTAGGATTATTTTTGTTTCGTTTTATTTTACAGATTATTGAAGAAATTAAAAGTATAAACCCTATAGATGATACAATAAGTTGATCCAAAAGAAGTTTTCCAGATTTAAAATAACTTATAATAAAGACACCACCAAAAATAATTATAATAGCAGTAGAGCATTGGATTAAAAAACGATTAATTTTAATAAAATCACCTCTTTGACATTACAAGTCTTTTTATCCATTTATTTATCCTTATATTCTTTACCTTTAAATATTATATCGTTAATATTTAACTCTTTATCAAGTAGAACAATATTAGCAACTTTCCCAGGTGTAATACTACCGTATTTACCATAGATACCAATTGCCTTTGCAGAGTTTACAGCAGCACATTTAATTGCTGTTTCAAGAGAAATTCCCATGTTCTTAACAACATAACGAACGCAATCCATTAAATTTGTTGCGGAACCTGCAATAGCACCATCAGAAACCAAAGTTGCTTTTCTACCTACAACGTTTACTTTTTGCCCACCTAGTTCGTACTCTCCATCCACTAATCCAGTCGCCATCATGCTATCACTAATTAGAATGATTCTGTCTTCACCAAACATTTTAAATGTAGTACGAACAACACTCGGATGAATATGAATTCCATCACAGATTAATTCAACCATACAATCATCTTTATCGCAGGCAGCCCCTATTACACCAGGTTCTCGGTGTGAAAATGGTGGCATTGCATTATAAAGATGAGTTACTTGTTTTGCTCCTTTTTCTAGTGCTTCAAACGCTATATCATAATTAGCTGTTGTATGCGCAATAGAAATAATCACTTCATCATTTAATTCTTCTATAAATTCCATTGCGCCTTCTTCTTCCGGTGCAATAGCAACTAGTTTTATTAAGTTACCAGACCTTTTTTGTAAATCACGGTACATTCTGATATCTGGTTTACGTATATATTTTTCGTTCTGAGCACCTTTCTTCTTTACAGAAACATAAGGGCCTTCCATATTAATTCCACAAAGAATAGCACCTTTCTCACTATCATAGGCTGCTGCTGTTTCACAGATTTTTTGAAGTGTTTCTTCTGGTAATGTCATAGTTGCAGGACAAATTGTTGTGATGCCATTTTGTAATTGATAACGAGCCATAGTGCTAATCGCTTCCTGATTTCCATCACAAAAATCATACCCAACACATCCATGAAAATGTAGATCAGTTAATCCAGGGATTGCATATAATTCAGAACCGTCAATAATATGATCTTCATCTTGATTTATGAAATCAATCTCTGTTTTCTTATGTGTAACCTTATCTACATCATTTTCTGATTCCATTCTAACTTCATTTTCTTTTTTCTCTAATTCTAATTCTGATTCCATATTAACAACATTTTCTTTTTCTTCTAATACAGAATGTAAATTATCACTTATAATAACTTCTTTAATACTATCATTCTCTATATAAATATCTCCAACATGAAATGTTCCATCGTCACAATATATATTAGCACTTTTTATTATCATGTATACCTCCAGGTTGATGATTACTAGTTTATAACCTTGGATAAGGCTGCTTCATCTCCTACTAAAATGACATCATTATGCATCTGTAGAATGGAAGCTGGTACTTTCGGTGTAACAGGACCAAAAAATGCACTCTTTACAATATCCGCCTTATCTTCACCACTTACAATAACTAAAATCTTTTTCGCTTGCATAATAGTTTTAATTCCCATAGTATAAGCATATCTTGGTACATCATCAGGATTATCAAACAAACGAGAATTTGCTGAGATTGTACTCTCTGCTAATTCTACTAGATGAGTATCTTTTTCAAAGGCTTGGTCTGGTTCATTAAATCCGATATGTCCGTTATGACCTAATCCCAATAATTGTAAATCAATTCCACCTAAAGAATGTATGATACGATTATATCTATCACATTCTAACTCTTCATCTTTTGCCATTCCATTTTGTATGTGAGTATTATTTAAATTAATATTAATATGTTCAAATAGGTTATGATACATAAAATAATAATAACTTTGTTCACTTTCTTTGGATAAACCTTTATATTCATCGAGATTAATTGTTTTTACTTCTGCAAAATCCAAGTCGCCTTTTTCATACCATTCAATTAGTTGTTTGTAGGCTCCAATAGGCGAAGATCCAGTCGCTAAGCCTAAGACACAATTAGGTTTCATAATAACTTGTGCTGAAATAATATTCGCCGCTTTTCTGCTCATATCTTTATAATCTTTTGCTTTATATATAACCATGGTAGTTATCCTTTCTCTTATCTATCTTTGTGTTTTTGTTTTAAAATTATATACTTGTTTTTGTATTAAAATATTAAAATAAGCTTTTTTTGATTTTAAAAGTATTGGTTTTGTTTTAATAATTTAACTTTATATTTTGATTCTAAAAGTATTGGTTTTGTTTTAATTTTAACTATTTTTAGATTTTAAAAGTATTGGTTTTGTTTTAATTTTAACTATTTTTAGATTTTAAAAGTATTGGTTTTGTTTTAATTTTAACTATTTTTGATTTTAAAAGTATTGTTTTTGTTTTAAATATTTAATTTAACTTTTGTTTTTATTTTAAAAGTATATGTCTTGGTTTTAATTTTTTTTATATAATAAAATTATTTTCTTAAATACAATTATTAATCTTGTTATTTTATTTCCTTAGATGAAATGGTATTACGATATTCATTGGCAGAGGTTCCAAGTATCTTTTTAAAAACCCTTGAGAAATGTGCCATATCGATAAAACCTACCATTTCTGCTATATCACCAATTCGTAAAGATGGATCCTTTAATAACTTTTGAGCTTCTTTTATCCTTATATGATTAAGGATTTCTGAAAAATTCTGCCCTGTCTGACGATTTAATAACTTACTTAAATGCCATTGACTTATATATGTCTTTTCGGCAACTTCTGAAAGGGTAAGTTTATGGGCGTAATTCTTCTCTATGTATTTTATCGCATTATTCACAATAAAGCTACTTGCTGCACTATCTGTTTTTAAATCATCCTGTTCATTGCTTAAATCTAAAGTTTTAATGGCTTCTGGTAAAATGTTTTTTGCAGTTAAATTTTGAACCATTGCAGTCATAGCTTCTTCAATTTCATCCATACTTGATGGTTTTAGAAGATATCTTGTAACTCCAAGTCGAATTGCTCTTTGAGCAAAATCAAAATCCCTATAGCCAGTTAAAATACTTATTTCAATATTGGGGAATTCCGATTTTAATCCAGCTACCATACTAAGTCCATCTAATCCAGGCATAGCTATATCAGAAATAATTATGTTAGGTTCAAAACTACGAATAATATCTGTGCCTTCTACACCATCATTTGCTGTAGCTACAATCTGACAGTTAAACTTTTCCCACTGTATCATTCTAGTCATACCTTCAACAATAATTGGTTCATCATCAATAATAACTGCTTTATACATACACCAATCCCCCAATTTCATATCAGTTATCTAAACCGTCATCTATACTATATGTATTTATCTTTTATTTAACGTTAAAACCTCATTTAATAATTCTTTCGGATCACTGACACCCGTTGATATATCAACAATACCATTAATCAGTGTGTTATATGCTTCTTGAGAGATTCTTGAATCAGTTGGAGCTGATTTCGTATTTGCCGTATCGCTTAAGGATAAACCTGAAATTTCAAGTGGGGTCAATGCTTTTAATGGGTCAACATCACAAGCAGCTTGCCCATTACCACTCCAATATATTCTAACAGATTCTTTATTGGTATGAGCCATGACGAATTTAACTGCTGCATCTCTTTTGTCTGGGTCGTCCCAAGCTTTTTTCGTGATATAAAAACCAGATGATATACCACCTACAATCGCTCCATTCGCTTTTCCGCCCGGAATGGTTGGGAATTCTATTACTACGGTATTTTGTTGATCCGGGATTCCACCTGCATACCAAGAGCCTTCTAATTGCATGGCTGCCTTTTTCTTTTTGAATAGTTCACTGGCATAATCATTATCAATGGTATCTGTATCAGCAGGAAATGCACCTATTTCTCTTAGTGTCTTAAACATCTCAAGTCCCTTACACCAATCCATAGGAGCAGTCGTTGGAATGGTTTCATAAGACTCTGGTCCTGCCGCTGAAAGCATCAAAAATTCCACCCAATAATGTGGAACATTATTTAAGGATACTGCAATTGGTACAATCCCAACTGATTTAAAAGTTTCAATAGCCAATATCATTTTATCCCAGTCCGTAGGAAGTTCTAGGCCATTTTGTTCAAATAAATCTTTATTACAAAATAGTCCTTCCCAATAACCAGTAGTAGGAACTGCCCTTTGAACTCCATCTGGATTCGCAGCTTCCTTTAATGCACTTTCTAGAGTATCCTTAGCATACTCTGGATACACTTTCTTTATATCTTCTATGGTTACGAATTTATTTGCCGCTAAGACATCACTTGCGTTCGCATCTGTAAAGTACTGAATTACATCTGGTTCATTACCCACAGCAAAATCTGCAGCTATTTTCGTCTTCCAATCTTGATCTGCAGATTGAGAATCATCTTCTATTGTTATGTAAGGGTAATCTTCCATAAACTGCTCGTTAATTGTCTGATAATTGCCAGAATTCGCATCCGTTCCACCAAACATAGAAACTGTAGTTAATGTAACTGCACTGTATTCTTCTAATTCTTTTGTTATAGTATCATTTTTGTCTATATCAGGAGTTATTTTGTTCATTGCTTCTGTACTTTCATTTTCCTTACATGCAGTAAAGGAGAGCACAAATACTGCAGCTAACAGAAGGGATAGGATTTTTCTAACTTTTTTCATATTTTATTCCTCCCAAATGAAATAAAAACCAATCTATCAATATACAAACTATGCTCCTAATGGCTATAGTATTATTATACTAACAGATATGTCAAAATACATTTGCTCGTTTTGACATTATTTGTTTAATCTTGCTATGATAATAATTATAAACTACTGATTTTTAAGTTCCTATGTCCTTCTTCGTCGGTATGATTATCAGACATTTTATTTTTTGTACTTTCTAAATTAAAGTCATATGGTATGGTTATGGTTGATACCGTATTTACAGAATCAACTGCATGTATTGTTAAACCATATTCTTCACCATAAATTAGTTTGATACGTTCATTTACATTTCGTATTCCCAACGAGATATGCTTCCCTCTTCCATTTGTTATACTTCCAGCTATACCTTCAAGAATATTTTTAATTCTATTTTCTTCTTCTAGTGTCATACCTTTTCCTGTATTCATAACTTGAAGGATGACATTGGCATTTTCCTTAAATACTTTTAAAGTTATAGTACCACTCTTTACCTCCTCTATTCCATGCACCACAGCGTTTTCTAAAAGTGGTTGTAAGATTAATTGCGGCACTTGAAATTGTAACAAATCTTGATCTACTTCTTTTTCTACCCGTAAACGTTGACCGAATCTCATCGAAATAATATAAAAATAAGCATCTGCACATCTTAATTCCTCTGATAGATTAATCAGCTTTTTATTGGAGCGATCCATGCTATAATCAAGCAAAGTTCCTAGGGCTTCTATCATTTTTGATACAGCCACATCACCGACCATTCTTGCTTGCCAATTCATCATTTCTAATGTATTATTTAAAAAGTGCGGGTTGATTTGGGACTGTAGTGCAATAATCTTTGCTTCTTTCCTTGCAAGTTTTTCATTATATGCATAATCAAATAGGTATTTTACCTCTGAGGACATATTATTAAAGGATTCCATAAGATAGGTAAATTCTGCGTTAGGCATTGGATCTCCGTTTATCTGACTACCAATCCTACCTTGTTCAATTGCTTTTGATGCTTTCATCATTCTTCCCATTGGAAGGGTAATGTGTTTTGTTATAAAATACATCATATACACAAAAACTGGAACGATAAATAATAACATAAAGACAAGAATACTAGTTAAATCTCTTAGTTCAGAGTAAATAACATTTTTATTAGCTACTAAAAATGCACCTAACGTATAATCATCAAACTTTTGTTTATATAGTAATCCAACATAAGTACCTGCATTTTTAATTACAATATTACGGTTCTTTAAATGCGGAAAGTTAGTTTTTAACTTATTTAATATAGGTTTTCTACTATCTAGATTAAGGTCGTCATCATACACGATAGTGGATTTATTATCATCAATAAAAAAACCTAACTCATAATCATTTCGTTCAGATAAACCATCAAATAATTCATTTTTATTAAGTTCAACAATTAAGGTTCCAAACTTAGTGTAATTTGTAGTGGTATAAAGATTACGTATTATATATATTTTATCATTAATAATTTTAACATGCGCATCTGTCGTATCTTGATTGGTTATATTTAGAGCTTCTTCTTTCACAGATTCATAGTATGTATCAATATAGCTTGCTGGTTTTCTTGATGTATAATAAAGTCTGTCCGGTTTATCTGCGAGATAAAAAATTGACATGACAAATCGTTTGTCATTGTAATATTTACTTTTTAAATTACCTATAACTTCTTTATAGAATTCGGCGTCATTCATTTCATTTTTCGTTAATTTACGCCACGCCTTTTCTATTACCAATTCATAGGATGTCTTTTTTGATATGGTAATTGCTTCATCCAATTTTTGAGCATGAAATGTAGTGAAATTCTTTAATCCTTCTTCCATTAACATTTCCGTTTTATTTATTATACTTCTCCTATATGATAACGATATAAACAAGAAAATTATAATAACAGGAACAATCCAACAAAGAACTATTAAAGACAATAATCTTCTCTTTAATGTAACTGGTTTTTTCATAGATTGATTTTGCCTGGAATCATTATCCATATAATTATTTATCATCTTAATTACCCCAAATATCAGATTTCTTTCAGTCTAATTCTACCATATTCTAGCTACATTTTCCATCAAAGTACTTAAAAAGAATATGAAATTAGTTTGTTTATGAAACATAAATAATAGAACTGCATATATACGCAGCTTTACGTACCCATGCAGTTCTATTATAAAGTGTATGTAGGAGTTTAATCACTTTACGTTTAATTTATACCCAAAAACTCTTCGTAAATACTACAAAGTAATTTTGCATCAGCAGCATCTGGCATCTCACAAAAAATTCGAAGTAACGGTTCTGTTCCTGAAAATCTTGCGATTATCCAACCACCATTTTTAAAATATACCTTGCATCCATCTAAGTAGGAAACCTTTTCAATATCAAAAGGCATATCAGGGAGACATTTATCGATTAAAAGTGTTTTAAAGATTTTATCTTTTTTCTCCTGATTAAACTTATAATCTCTTTCTTCCATGTAGATTGATCCACATTCTTTTTCAATATCCATAACGATCTGAGATAACTTTTTACCCGTTACAGCAATCATTTCGACCAAAAGAGCTGCTGCATAGATACCATCTTTACCATTTATATGACCACGAACGGTTAAACCACCTGAGGATTCACCACCAATTACTGCATTGGTTTCACTCATTTTTGCAGAAATATACTTAAATCCTACTGGTACTTCATAACACTTTTCACCAAAACTTTCTGCTACTTTATCTAACATATGTGTCGTTGCAATGTTTCGTACAACAGCTCCATGCCACCCTTTATATTTTACAAGATAGTAATATAACACTACTAATAGATCGTTTGGATGAAGAAATCTTCCAGTGTCATCTATTACACCAATACGGTCTGCGTCACCATCTGTTGCAATACCAATATCACAATGATGATCAATTACATAGTTCTTTAAACTTCTAAGCGTCTCAGCAGAAGGTGATGGTAATTTACCACCAAACAATGTGTCATGTCTATCATGTATCGTAAATACATCACATCTAGCTGTCAACAATATAGTTTTTAAAGATGTTTCGCTAACCCCATACATTGGGTCAAGTGCAACACGAAGACCTCTATCTCTAATCGCTTGCATATTAACAGAACTAATAATATTATCAAGATATTCATTTAGTGGATTAAGTTCCACGATTAGATCTTTATTAAGAGCTGTATCATATTCCATCGCAACAACTTGAGTGTCTTCGATA
>JARBTX010000159.1 GCA_029239975.1 Anaerocolumna sp. | reverse complement strand
TCATATTATTCAGAAAATAATGGAGTAGATAAATATCTTTCTCCTGTATCAGGAAGAAGAACAACTACAGTTTTTCCTTCATTTTCAGGTCTTAAAGCTACTTGTGTTGCTGCCCATGTTGCTGCACCTGAGGATATACCTACTAGTAATCCTTCATTTTTTGCAATTGCTTTACCAGTTGCAAATGCATCATCATTTTCAACTGTAATAATCTCATCATAGATACCAGTATTTAACACCTTAGGTACGAAACCAGCTCCGATACCTTGAATCTTGTGTGGTCCTGGTGTTCCTTTTGATAATACAGGAGATGCAGATGGTTCAACTGCAATAATTTTAACATTAGGATTTTTGCTCTTTAGATATTCACCAACACCAGTAATTGTTCCACCAGTTCCGATACCAGCTACAAAAATATCCACGTTGCCATCGGTATCTTCCCAAATTTCTGGTCCAGTTGTATTTTTATGAACTTCTGGATTTGCACTATTAATAAATTGTCCTGGTATAAAAGAGTTAGGTGTTTCTTTTGCTAATTCTTCCGCTTTAGCAATAGCACCGTTCATACCTTTTGCACCTTCTGTAAGAACTAATTCAGCTCCATATGCTTTTAAAAGATTTCTACGTTCAATACTCATTGTTTCTGGCATTGTAAGTATAATTTTATAACCTCTAGCAGCTGCTACAGAAGCCAAACCAATACCTGTATTACCACTTGTTGGTTCAATGATTGTAGAGCCTGGTTTTAAAACTCCTTTTGCTTCTGCATCATCAATCATAGCTTTTGCAATTCTATCTTTTACGCTACCGGCTGGATTAAAATACTCTAGTTTCGCTACTAACTTTGCTTTTAATGCATACTCTTTTTCATAATTAGATAATTCTAATAGAGGTGTTTTTCCAATTAATTCAGTTAAACTACTTGCTATTTTTGCCATAATTATTAACTCCTTTATATTTAAAATTTTTTATTTTTACTAATCTTTGTTAATCGTATTGTGTATAAATTCAATTTAACACAGTATTTTCTATTTGTCAATTAGTTTTTTCAATAATTCATATATGTTTACTATGATTTATTTTCAATAGCATATTGTGGTATTTCTTACCCATCAGGTACACTTCATATCTCAAGATTTTTAAATTGAATTAAAAGAAATCAGTGTACTCCTAAATAGAATAAACGGATTACACTGATTTTATTTATAAATCCTTATTACTTTTATTTTATATCATTTATTATATTAATATGAATTAAAAATGTTGCTTTCCCTGTGATAATAAGATTTTCTTTATGAATTGGAATCCTAAAATTATAATTTGCCATTATTTCTAGGTTACTAGAAATGGATTGCTTTTCAATTATTTGTTTATTTATTTCTTTTGGTAATTTAAAATCCTTTAATTTTATTTCTGGGATTATAAAATTATTTTTCTCTGGTGCTATTAATGTAATCTTTCCATTTAAAAATAAAGCATTACTTATTTCAGCTGATTGTTCTATGCTGACATCATTTATTTTTTTGGGAAGAATATCATAAATAAGTTCTGGCACACCTATATTTGGTATACCAACACCCCATACTCCGTTACTATTGCTAATTCTCCAATATGGTTCATCTTCTGATAGCGTGAAGGAAATGTTATCGACTGTATTTATCAGTTCATCCTTATTCCATGTTAACTGGCAATTCGTTTGATCTTCTTTTATGATAGAATACTCTATGTTAAAATTAAAATCCTTCTCTAAAAAATCTTTAAGTTCAACTGGTTCTATACCGCTTATCACCAGTTCTTTGTTACTAGGAAATATATATGCATCGAGATTATATTTTTCTAAATTGATAAAATTTTTATCACCTACGTAATCTAGACTTATTTGAAAGCTTTCTTTATTTTCTAGAAAGTGATAATTAATAATTTCTTGACTTATTGTAGTTTTCTTTTGTTGATTTGCCAAAACATAAGTTGCCTGACTGCTATTTAGGTTAAATGCACTTAATAATACTATAACTAAAAGTATTCCACCACGAATCTTATTTAAATGTAACATGTTATTACCAAACCTTTCTACACTAACCATGAATTATATGTATTATGTATAAGAAAGCACTTTCTTCCTTATTTTTACATGTCCATTATATCGTATATATCAGCTTGGTACAAATTATATCCCCATAACCCATCGACGGTATTCACTTTATTCTGCAAGAAAATGAAGTAATTTTTATAGTATAATTAAAGATTTTAATACAAATTGTTAAATCATTATGATTCCTGTCTTACAGTTTTTATGTAAAAAAGCTGCACAGTAGTATTTGTTTACAAAAATAAGTTTTATCTTATATTGCATACAGGATCAATACTACTGAACAGCTTTTTCTTATTTATATTGAATTTTCATCTAAAACAATTGTAAATGGACCATCATTGGTTAATTCCACTTTCATATCTGCACCAAATTCACCAGCTTCCACACTGCCTAGGTGCTCTTTTACTTTACTTAGAAAATACTCGTATAATTCCTTTGCTCTTTTAGGATCGGCAGCTTGTAAAAAATTAGGTCGATTTCCTTTTTTACAATCTGCATATAAAGTAAACTGAGAAATAGCTAAAATTTCACCCTTTACATCCATTAATGAAAGATTCGTTTTACCAGCTGAATCAGAAAATATTCTAAGTTTTATAATTTTTTCTATATATTTATCAATTATCGCTTCATTGTCTTCTTTACCAATACCGATTAAGAGAAGTAAACCAAGTCCAATAGAACCCACACAAACTTCATCTACCGTAACAGAAGCACACTTTACCCTTTGTATAACAACTCTCATATTTACTCCTATTTGTTTTATTACAAATGACTATAATATTTCTTTTAAGAAAGATGTTCCACTAATACTAGCAGATAAATCAAAATAATCCAATATAGTTGCTGCAATGTCAGAGAAAGTATCTTTTGTACCCAGATTAACCCCTTGTTTCATGTTTTTTCCATATACTAAACATGGAGTATACTCCCTAGAATGATCCGTTGACTCTGTACTTGGGTCACATCCATGATCTGCTGTAATCATTAATAAGTCATCATCTCTTAAACCTTCAAGTATTCTTGGTAATTGTGTATCAAAGTAAGTTAATGCTTTCGCATAACCTTCCACATCGTTACGATGACCATATACCATATCAAAGTCAACTAGATTAATGAAACATAAACCTTCAAAGTCTTTTTTCATATGTTCTATGGTTCTTTCAATACCTTCTTCATTGTTAGCAGTTCTAACTGTTCCCGTGATACCTTTTCCTGCAAATATATCATTAATTTTACCTACTGCTAATACATCAAAGTTATTTTCCTTTAACACATCAAGCATAGTCGTTTTTGGTGGTACTAAAGAGTAATCATGACGATTTTTTGTTCTTTTAAAATCTGGTGATTCACCTTCAAACGGTCTAGCAATAATTCGACCAACACCCCATTCATCTTTGCATAATTCTCTAGCTATTTCACAATAACGATATAATTCTTCAATTGGTACAACACTTTCATGAGCAGCAATTTGGAACACGCTATCAGCAGATGTATAAACGATTAAATCTCCTGTTTTTACATGTTCATCGCCATAATCTTTAATTACTTCTGTCCCAGAGTAGGGTTTATTACATATTACTCCACGTCCAGTACGTTTCGAAAACTCGTCTAATAACTCATCTGGAAATCCATCTGGAAATGTTGGTAAAGGCGTATTAGAAATAACCCCTGCTATTTCCCAATGTCCAATGGTGGTATCTTTACCTCTTGATGTCTCGGTCATACGTCCATAGGCACCTTCAACCTTTTCAACTTTTGATGGTACTTTTACACCATCAATATGAAACAAACCAAGTTTATCCATATTAGGTGTATTAAAATATTCATTTTTAGCAACTGCTCCTAATGTATCACTGCCTACATCATTAAACTCTATGGCATCTGGCATTTCACCAATACCAAAACTATCTAAAACGATTAAAAATACTCTTTTCATAATTTTCTCCTTTTCTTTTATTTGTCGCTTAGTTAATTGCTTTTTACTTGCTTAAACTAGTAATACTTTATACTTAAAAATGCATATATTTTATAAATAAATCTTACATTTTCCTTAATTCGAAAGAATCACATGCTTTCATATTGAGATATCACTCAGGTTATGTTATAATCCCAATGAATAAGATTCATCAATAAACTACAATAAATATATCATTGCATAAAGCATGATTTAAAACGAAAGGTTGGTTTTTTTGAAAGAATTAATCCTAAAATATAAACATGGCTGGGTTCTATCATATTTTTTTATATATATTATATGGTTTTTTGCATTAGAACAAAATGTAACTACCAAGTATACACCCGTACACATCTGGTTGGATGATTTCATTCCTTTTAATGAATGGTTTGTTATACCTTACTACCTTTGGTTTGCTTACATCTTTGTAACTGTCGCTTACTTTTTCTTAACTTCAAAAGACGATTTTTATAAGATCACTGCATTCCTTTTTATTGGTATGACAATTTGTTTAATAATCTACACAATATGGCCTAATGGTCAAAACTTAAGACCAGATTTAGCAACCATTGGACGAGATAATATATTTATTGATGTCTTAAGAAAATTATACAGTACCGATACCTCAACCAACGTATGTCCAAGCATTCATGTTTTTAACTCCATTGGTGCTCATATTGCGATTCATCATAGCGAAACTCTTAAAAAGCATAAATGGGTTCAAGTTAGTTCCTTTGTATTAATGACATTAATTATACTATCAACCATGTTCTTAAAACAACATTCTGCACTAGATGCTATTGCTGCGATTGCATTAAGTATTGTAATGTACCTATTGGTATATAACTTTAGCAGTAGCAGACAACTTCATAAATTAAAACAGAAAAAAGTTGTTGCTGATGTTAATTAAATCATACTTTTAAACAGTTAATCAAACTGTTTAATGATATTATCACACGAACAGAAGTAATGAATAATATATCTAAAAACTTACTATATGGATTCAGTTCTAACTGAATCCATATATTTTTTTACTAATTTTATAACCTACATCTACAATTTTACGACCAACCTTACCAGGAAGATTCATACTTCTTCCTAATATACGGTTATTAATTTTGTTATACAATTTTTTATTTGCTTTCTCTAAGTAATCCCATAATTCTTGTTTTTTGGCTAAGCTTTCCTCTGTATTCTCCTTTATTAAAAATACGGAAGAAACGGTCATCATCATACACAAGTATTTAATCATGTAATTTCTTAGTTTTTTATTTTTTATCTGTATTACATCATGACAATCAATCATAATCTTTGTTATTCTAATCTGCTGATCAATTCGTTTAATCATATTTTTTTCATTGACAGATTGATCTTCTCTTCCAATAAAATAACGATACAGATTAACATCCAGATAATACATAGTCTTTACATAAGGAAGTGGTTGATAAACAAAAATGTTGTCCACATAAAAAGTATGTTTCGGCAACTTTAATCCACAATCCTTTAATAATTTTGTACGATAAAATGCCGCATGCATAATAATATACTGACTCTGTTTAAAATACATCAAATCATTCCAGGTAAATACTTTTTCCTGTGGCAGTGCAGTTTTATAGTCCATTACTTTATGTTTGTTTATACTAGGTTTTTCATAAACATAATTTGCTAACATTAAATCAACACTTTGTCCATCTTCAATTAAATCTCTTAACTTATCTAATAGTTTACGAAGAGCTGTTTCATTTACCCAATCATCACTATCAACTACTTTATAATATAAACCTGTTGCATGTAGAAGTCCAGTATTTACCGCTTCTCCATGACCACCATTCTCTTGGTGAATTGCTTTAATAATACCTGGATATTTTGCAGCATATTCATCTGCAATTTTACCTGTATCATCAATCGACCCATCGTTAACAATGATAATTTCTACATCGTTACCACCAGTTAATATGGATTCAATCGCATGACTCATATATTCAGCCGAATTGTAGCAAGGAATTGCTACACTTAATAATTTCATATCTATCTTCCTCCTAAATATAACAACTAGATAATACCAATTATAAATCTTAAAGCAGGAACTTGAAATACAAATACTTTAATTTAAGAAATATTAAATATTAGTAAGGTAAACGTAAGAATTCTATCATTGTTTTGCCATTTTTCGGATGATATAATACTATAATACCCGTAATTTTTTGTGAATATAAGGAGGTTAGTATTATGTCTTTTGGTTCCAATTTAGAAAAAATACGTAAAGAAAAGAAAATAAGTCAAGCAAAGCTAGGCAATGCATTAGGGATTACTCAACAAATGATTAGTAGCTATGAAAAGGATATCTCTTCTCCTAATATAGATTCCTTAATTAAGTTAGCTGATTACTTTCAAGTGTCCATTGACTCATTGGTTGGTCATATTGCAGTGACTGAAGATCCTGAATCTTTAAGATCTAGAGTGATACGTATGTTTGACACATTTACTCATGAGGATAAAGAGCGTTGTCTATTGATATTAAATACGTTGCTTTTAGACCGCGAAGAGTCCTATGATAAAAAGAAAAAGAGAACTCTTAGTATATCATAAACTAT
>JARBTX010000062.1 GCA_029239975.1 Anaerocolumna sp. | reverse complement strand
AACATAGCAATGCTTTGTAATTTGCTTCAACAATTTGTTCAAGTACTACAGATATCTTTAGACGAAGCTCTGGTTTTCTGAACTCCTTCATGTAATTCTCAGGATTCATAAATACGCTCCAAAGATCACCTAAAATGCCAAATAATTTGGTACCCAAGCTATGAATTTGAATAAATATATCAGCAGTTTTGATAATTCATCTCCTATGTCAGGCATATTAGGATATAGACTTTCTTTAAAAGTACAATGCAATTTATGTCTGGTAACCATTTGTTGATATATCGTGCCCATACAATCATGAAATAATAACAAAAGTTCACCATCACTCATATTAGACATATTGAAATTGTACCATAAATTGTAATTAAGTCCAAGTTTAATATAACAAGATATTATCCACTGTTTCCTTCGTAATTGAAAAAACAAGTACATATGAAAAATTATCAGGTATTCATATGTACTTGATGCATTAATTTCCTAGAAACAAAATGATACAAACAGAGTTTCTAAAGTAATCATTTTTTAAATCCTATTTCATATATTTTTTGAAGTGCATCTAACCCCCAATTTTCATCTTCATGATCATCTGAAAACATATATTCTTGCATCATCCGGTATCCGAACTTGATAAGAATCATAATCAGAATAGATTCTTTATCAAGTTCGGATATTTCCATATATTCAGATAAACCTTTTAAGTAAGCTGGTATAAGCTTGTGATAGTTTTCTTCAAAACGAGTTACATCCATCCCATCTACGATTAAACTTGCGATATCCTCGCCAAGATAACCAAAGCCAGTTGTGTCCCAATCGATTAGCCTTATTTCACCATCAGAAAAGAATATGTTTTCATTCCAGAAATCCCGATGGCACAATACGACAGGTAGATGCTTTAAGTTGTTAAATAGTTCGTCTTTGTTATCATCAATGTCATAAAGCATTCTTTTAATATATTCCGGTATATCACAACCTTTTGAGCGAAGACATCCGTATTCAAAGGATTTACCGTCAACCAATCTTAGATCACCGTTAACGAGCATTTGCTTAAGGAATCCTGGAAGACGACACTGTTCGGATATAAGAAAATCATATGAGAATGTCTGATTATGCCATTGATTAAACTCTCTTTCTAAAAATCCTTCATCTCCAAGGCATGTGATATTCATTAAAACATCGTGCTGTTTTGCTAATTTTCCTTGAAATCGTCCAAGCTCTAATGCTGCTTGTTCAAGCATTTCTAGAGTAAGGTTGCTACCAGATACTCCGTCTATGTACTCAATCCACAGTTCTATTGTTTCATCTAAAAGCTCTGAATGGTAACATATCGGCCATCGGAGATCTTGTATAAATGTTGAGCCTAAGTTACTTTGATATAAATCATACTCTCTGCGCCATGAGTTAGGGTCACCTGGGCGCTCCCATTTATTTTGTTTCTTCCACACAACTTTATATGGCAGTGTTTCACCAGTAGTAGTTTTGGCGAAACCAGTTACAAGCCGAACATCGCCTAATGTTCCACCTTGTAATTGCTTCGTTTGGTAACTAGCATGAATTATAGTTTTGTTGAGCATTTTACTAAGAACTAGTGATAGCGTTTCCGCCTTAATTTGCACATCATCCACCTTTGTAAAATCATAATAAGAAAACTTAAGTAGCTTATTTGTCTTGTCAAAACCACCTGGTACAAGCTCCATGGCAAACACACAATCTTCTGGTTCGTCCACGCTATCGTCTTTTGTGATACCAAGTTCACGGTAATTAAGAAATCCCATTTTCTCTTGGTAAAAAGCAGGGTTACCGCATGTCATACACCCAGTAAACCCGAGAGATATTGCAATTTCAAGTCCTTTCATAACCAAAGCAGTCCCAATGCCTTCGTGTTGATATTCATACGCTACTTCAGTATGATTGTCGTATTCACTGTGTTTGACTGCAAGACTATTTAGCCATACAATATGTTCACCATTATCACCCATAGGTAAAGCCGAAAAAATTGCGTGACCGAGATAAGTGAAATCATCATCCGTGACAGCCACTAAGTCAAGCTCCGGGATATAATATGGCGAACGGCGAATATTGTCTGCAAAAACTTCATGAAAATCGCCGTCGCTACCACGTTCATTATGTTGAAATGCATCACGGTCCAAATTCCTTATAATGTCATATTCGTTTGTTTCAATTCGCTTAATTTTGTAATGAATCATTTCGAAAACCTCCGTTATTCTTTGTTCATTTGATTTGTTAGATAAGTGATTTTTACTTGCTTGTTGGTCTTCCATTCTAACGAAACTCATCGTTTTCCACTTAAAAAAGGGCATAAAAATGCCGTAGCAAGCAGCCTTATTAGATGCGAACTACGGTTCGTACAGATTATGCAAGTGTTTATAAAAGCTTGGCATACCTGTTCGTATGCCCAATGAATTCTACAGTATCAACGAAAGGTTACTTAAACGGCATAACAATAAAAGCTCTTCATACATGAAAAATCATTGTAATGCCCTATATTATGTTTTAGAGGAAATCCACCCCAAGATTATTCGTCATAATATAAACAACTCCTTTCGATTTCTGTGAAAAATGAGTAATCACAGAATTAATAGATTTATGATACCATTTTTTTCCTGATTAATCAATCCTTTATTCCAATATTTTTATGTAAATACTGAAATGGTTAACCATAAAATAATTATCAAATTCTAATTGTTAGAAAAAATTTTCATCATTAATATCTGACATACTGTTGTTGCTATTGTAATGATAAAGTAATTTACCTTCTTAAACTCCATGTCATATAAACCTAATTCCGCAAACACTACATCTTTTATCTGTTAACTTAACTTGTCTATTACCACATGCTTGACATTCAAATTTTCCATCACCAATTGAGAGTTTTTTATTTTTGTTGTTCTTAAAATATTCATTTATTTTTTTGTCCTGATGAAGTTCAATCTTTAACAAAATGAAAAATAGGAATAAGACAAGAATTCCTACTAAAAATGAAATCTTAGAGACAAGCTTTAACAAATCCCATTGAAAGGGAACAATATATAGGACTATTGGTATTATAAAAGTACACAAAATAATAATAGATATAACTTTACCACCATATCCTATCGAATTAATTTTTTTCATACCTTTTTACCAGCCTTTTACTTATTTTGAATTCGTTGATCGTTTAGATGGATAACTAATATCATCACTCCAACTTTCCAATTCTTTTGCAAATTCATCAATAAAAAAAAGTCCTGCTGCCCACAAATATGCTCGGTCACGTTCACTTAATTCGTCTAAAGTAAGCCATGCTACGCCAACAAGAATCGGATTATCTATAATCTCTGGGTCTATACCTAAAGATGGTTCTTGTGACCCAATATCAGCATAAAAAGTATAATTAAAATGATTATCATGTATAACAGTACTAATTAATTTTGGATTCATTCCAGTTACAAGGCACTCTTCTTGAAGTTCTCGAATAGCTGCTTGTTCAGGTGTTTCACCATTTTCAATGCCACCACCGGGTAAACAGTAATATTCTGACCCATGTTGCTTATGTTTTACTAATAAGATCTTATTTTCTCTTGTTATTAGGCATTGTGCTCTACCTTTATTCTCCATATCTGAGCTCCCTATAATATTTTAGAAGTATTTGTATGACCATTACATTGTCATAGCATGATCTAATGTTTAACAACTATCTGTGAATTTGAATGAAAAACTGTTGCTTTTTTCATGTGTAAAAAAAACAAACTATTTTTTAGGCTTAAAGTCGCCTACTTTACCTAAATGTTTACCAATGGAATGATAATGACCTGAATATACTACTGGATCAAACTTTGTTAAATCAATTCCGTCAGTTATATCAAGATCAGAAGAAATTTGAACATTTTTAACATCACAGAAGAAGGTATCTGAGTCTCCGGTTTGTACAATCTTTTGTACTTCGCATTCATATACCCATTTACTTAAATCAAGTGTAGGCACATTTACAACTTCGCCATCACTGTAGCCATATTCTATATGATCTTTTAACCCATTTTTTCCGGAATTGCCTCCGAAATAATCCAGTAAATATAACATATCTGTACTAACGAGATTAGCGGATAATTTCTTTGTCTTGATTACATTTTGTTTCGTTTTCTTAGTTCCAAACATACTGATTACAAGCATATAGTGGTCAGTATCCCAAGTAACACTCACCCAGGTAATTGGAGCAAAATTAACAATTCCGTCCAAATCGTATGTACCAATAAGAAATGTGGGTTGTACACACATAGAATGGTTATTTCCTACAGATTTTCTGTTGTTCATTTCTTTAATCTCCTTTAAATTAATGTATTTACTTACAAGCAGTTAAAGTAAACCACTGCGGCAAGGCTGCATACGGATTCACTTTCCAATCATAATAATCATTTATTTCATCCAAAGACATGTCTGCTCTTTCTTTCTCATAGAACCAAAAGTGTCCAATAAGCGGGTCATCAAACATTTCGTCTAAATGAACAAACCTTAAATTTGCTGCTGCAACAGCATTTAATATATCCTGCATACGCCAATGATAGGTCATTCCATTATCAAAAGGGCCTGTCATATCATATGGTTTTTGTATCATAATTTTCATGGATTCAGTTTTCCCATCTACATATGCAAAAGGTCTTGTAAATGGATGTATATACCATATCATACGAATTAGAATTAATATCAGAAAGTTTCATTGTGTCTTGAACTAGAAACTCTATATCCAGATTATTTTCTTTTGCAATCATTTTGTCATACATTATTTGCTTTTCACTAATATCACAAGAAGTAACCTTTGCACCTAATACAGCAAAAGCGAAAGCAGCAAGATTATTTCCACTTGATGGTATACATATTTTCTTACCTTTTATATCCGGAAATGTAGATTTTATTGCATCCCATGTTTGTTTATAAAAAACTGTTTCAGGATCATTTAGTATTTTTTGAATTACTTCATTTGTTCTGTAACTCATGTACCATTCTGAATCTGCGGTTTTATTCCATTCTTCCTTTACATGTTTCAATACATTGTTCATTTGGTTACCTCCACATTTCAGCATATATAAAAACTTTTCTTTAGTTATTCACTACAAATATAATTGTGGTAAATATATTAAGATTATACCATAATTTAACAAATATACAAATTTTTTAGTACAAATAATAATCATAATTCAATAACAGTTCCTTTATTCTATTTGAAAGCTATTTAGTAAAATTTAAATGGAGTTTCACTATAAGAACAATAAAAAACTGTATCATCATTATGATGACACAGTTTAGGAATCGAACTTGTGTTTGTTTTGCATATATGTTATAATTTCTCCAGCAGTTATTATAATTGCTAGGTAATCGTGTACAGGATGGTTGACCTTCATTCTACATAGAATGGAGGTGATGCGAATGAACAATAAGTTTGATTTTAAAGACTTAATTCAATTTGGTATGTTCATTATCGCTCTTCTGACATTCATATATTTGATTTGTCATTAACGTAAAAAACCTTCCCTGTACTTTGCCGGTCAGGAAGGTTTTTACGTTCTTCAATCGGTCAACCACTCTGTGGCGATTGCCTTTTCTAAGATTATTATAACAGATTATAGTAATATAGCAAGCAAAAATATAACTCATTGGTTAATGTGGTTCAAGATATATAATATATTTTTGTAATCTATTTTATCTAGTGGGGTTGGATTTAAGAGAAACCCAATAAGTCACATAATCTGCAACTTCAGACACACTTTTTCCACTTATATTATATGTATCAATCTTTTGATTCGATAGGGTGCCAGTTTCCATAAACCAATTATTATAGTCAATTGAACTTTTAATCCAGTTTACATCCGTTATTTGTCTTCCTTCCCGCATTCTTTTTTCTAGAACTATTGGATTACATACCAAAGCTAAATAATGAATTTCAGTGAAAAATCGTCGGTTGTATGTATTTTCAAACTTGTCTAAAGCTCCAGCAATTGTCCATAATAAAGGCTTTCCACCCTGCATAATATTTTTGGACAAAGACATGATTTGTTCTACCCAATTCTTATAATCTTCTTCCGTTTCATGGGGCATGATGTTATATAAAAAGTCTGCATCCATAACAATAAAGTCTTTATCCCGTTGCATTAATTCTTGTGCAGTTGTAGTTTTGCCAACTCCACTACTGCCAGTTAATATAAAAAGTGGCATAGCTTTAAAATTCCATTCATGACTACATTTAGGACATATTATTTGTTTTTTATTATCTGATATTTGCTTATCCCATTCATAATTTCCACATTTAGGGCATATTCCAATCATGAGTTTTTCTCCTATTTTTTAGTGTATATTGTTGTTTCATTCATTACTGAATCAAAGTGAATATTTTTTTGCCTGCAAAATAAATCGTTGATGTGGATAACCATGGAAGTCAATTAACTCCGCAGGTTCAAATCCAAGACTTAAATATAAAGCTCTTGGAGCGATTCCTTTCGGGTCTTCATGACGAAAGGTATCAACAATTATGTCTTTGCTTTTATCTAATTGACTCATCATTTCTTTTATCATTCGTTTCGCTATTCCTAATTTACGATAATCTGGATGTACCGCCATGCAACATAACATATTATACTTGGTTGAAAATAATAAGATTCCAATAACGTTAGTCTCACTGACAGCACAGATTGCACTTCTACGGTTTATATTTTTAATCACTGTATTTTTATACTCGTCCAATTTGTCTTCGGTTTCTAAACCTGGAAAGTTCCAGGAAACAGAACGAACCAATTCCATCCAGGAATCTAATTCATTCATTGTTGCAAATGTAATCTTATATTCCATAACTAATCCTCATTCTTTCAATTTTTTTGTATATGCTAGTTTGAGATAAAAACGCAGACATAATTGCATATTAATTTTAGATCCTTTAACACTTCATTCCAACTCTTTAAAAATTATCGCGATTATTTATGTACTAAACTTTATGTCTTTATAAAATTTATTTAACGTTTCATTTATTTATATAGGTTTCAACTAAATCTATAAATAAAGGATGTGCATAAGGATATGTCCAATTGATCGGGAGCTCATGGAAGAATTCGATTTTATCTATCTCGTAATCAGGTAATCTATCAAAATCTTTTATATCGGCGTAAAATATCTGACCAAATACTTCTTCTACACTAGTGTTAATACCATCACTACCTTTCGCACCATAATAGCCAATTGGTTCAATCGTAAAATTTGTTGCTCCAGTTTCTTCCCCCAGTTCTCTTTTAGCAGCTTGTAAAGGTGTTTCGCCAATTTCTATATGCCCACCAGGGCATTCCCATGTGTTTCTATTTTTTTCTTTGCATAATACCCAAGCATCATTATGTTTTGCAACGATATCAACAAAGACTAAGTTATAATTTGGATGCATATTTTTATATAAGTTTATCTCAACCATGTAGGTTTCTCCATCTATAATTTTTATTGATAATTTCTTATTTATAATTTTCATTGACTTAGCAATGTGAAAAAATTCGACCCAATCTCAATGACTGATAACAAGATATGATCTACCCGATTCTTATAATCTTCTTACCTTTTAGAGTATAATATTATAATAGAAATCTATATCTACATAACTCAAAATTATATAATTAATTAATAAAAATAGACTTCATATACTGTTCCCTTTCCTTACAAACATAACATATTTTGCCATAAGTTACCATAGTAATTATTTATATAATAAAAAGGCTGCATGAATCATATATATTGATTCGTACAACCTTATCTGTATTTTAATATAAGTTAAATACATTGATATTATATATACTACTTACATTATAAAATAATTACACCGTTACATAACTTAATTTCTTTATCTAAATTCGAATTGAAGCAGATCGAAGCTACCTTTTCCTTGATAAATAAAATAAAGCGGATATGTGCCCATTGTTATGGAGATATCAGTTTCAAACTGAGTCCATTCATTGGAACTACTAATATTAATTATCCCAATTATGTCTCCTTCAAGTTTATGTTTCACAAGTAACTTCCCGACGGCATTACCACGAATAGTTACAATCATCTTTGTTGCTGTTTGAAAGGAAAAATATTTATAACCGATAAAAGTATTTGATTTGATGTCTGCGATAAAACGATACTTTTCATCACTATACACAGCGGGAAATCCACTTCTAATTTTTCTATTAGCAACATGGGGCATGTGACGATTTGACAGATTACAACAAATCGGAGCCGGATAGATACCACGGTCTAATAGGGGAGAATTATTTAACCCTAAGGACGTAACTTCTATCTGTTTTATGCTTCCATCTGGTTGAAGCTGAATTTTTTCTGCACATCCCTGCCTACTATAATCAGTTCTATGTGTCCCCCTGTGATAAAAGACATACCAACTATCTCCTATTTTTTCTATACTTCCATGATTCGTACCGGTTGCATTAACACGGTCCTTGGGCTTTCTTCCCTGATAACCAATATCACCATTTGATATAATTACACCACCATATATAAAGTCTCTATCTGGATACTTACTTGTTGCATAGCAAAGTTCATGCCCTTTTCTTGAGGAATAAATAAAATAATAAGTTTCCCCAACTTTACGTATGGAACTGGCTTCAAAAAATGGATGTTGTTCAAATGAAGTTCCCTTAACGCAAGGTGGATGAATTCTACTAGGTTGCGATGCTACTGTCAACATATCATCTTTAAGTTCTACGTGAATTGGTCCCATAATACTCCCGTGACTTTTTCTTGCATTCTTAATCTGTTCTTTTGATTTACCAAACATGCCAGACATTATTTTATCAAATATTGGGCCTACCACTTTATTTCTAACTTCATCAAAAAGATATAGGGTACCATAATATAAATGAATTCTTCCATTATCATTAATCAGTGCAGGATCAAATAAAACAAATTCATCAAATGTGCTACCATCTGGATTTTTAACCACACCATAATATTCATATCTACCTGCTGGAGAGTCACAGACAGCTACACTGATTGGTCCATAGTATCCACCTTTTCCTTTATATCCAGAAAGGCAGTAATATAAATAATATCTACCGTCGTTTCCACGTACAACATCCGGGGCGAACATAAAGGGCCTTTCTGAATTAGATAAAGGATCCTGTTTTGAAGAATAGATATCACCTTCGCACCTCCAGTTTGTTAAATCATCAACTGGCGCTGACCATACGGTATAATTTAGCATGCAATAAGTATTTCCACGTTCTTTATCATGAGAACCATAAATATAAATTCTGTCTCCAAAGACATGTGGTTCCGCATCAGGAATATATTCATTTAACGGTAAATAGGGATTCAATCCTTGTCTTATTTGATTTTGCATTATTTTATCTCCATTTATTTAGTATATTTGCCTGAATAAAATTGTAAGTATCACGAGCTGCAATTTCTTTGAAATTTCCTTTAATGACATGTGGCTGAATTTGCTATGATGAATGGAATAACGATAACTGTCTTTTTCATATTCTACTGTCTCCATCTTACTAATCTTATTATAAGTTCTATTTCTTCTGTATTTTATATGGTTTATCAGTCAATCTTACATGAGAATTGGTAACGACCACTAGATAAAACGTACTTCTTTGAATTAGGTAAAATCAAGGTACATTCAGTTGAAACGGGAATCTCAACATCAATCATAAAGGTATCTGCTTCTATCTTCCAATCCGATAAAATCTTTCCATAAGGAGTTAAAACACTTGCCTTTGCAAAGGTTAATCCACCACCAATGACAGGTGCTATACGGAAGTTTTTATAACCACCACTAATTGCTTCAATTCCTGCGATTCGTCTATATAACCAATCACCCACAGCGCCATTTGCATAGTGATTAAAGGATACCATTCCACCACTTGATTCTTCTTCTGGTTTACTACCTGACAAATCTCCAATATTAACGCTTCCATCTGGACGCAAAGCATCCCAACGCTCCCAGATGGTTGTCGCACCTGCTTTTACTTCATATAACCAAGATGGGCAGCTTTCTTGTAATAACAAATCATATGCAACATCAACGAAACCATAATCGGATAATGCAAACAATAGATATGGTGTACCTGTAAAACCTGTTGTAAGGTGATTATCTGCTTTGCGTACAAGCCGTACAAGGTTTTCAGCCATCTTTTTCGTTTCAGTATCTTTTGTCATTTGAAAGTATAATGGAAGTACATAGGCAGTTTGAAATTCTTTTTTTAGAGTTCCATCCCCATCTGTAAATGCTTTACGATAGGCTTTTATTATTTTTAATCTAAGATTATTGTAATAACTGGCATCAAGATCCTTACCTAAAATTTCAGCTATTTTTGAAGCAATAAAGCATGAATTTGCAAAGTAAGCGGTACCTACCCATTTTCCCTTCGCAAGCCATTGCTTAATATTCTCATCTGGTGCACACCAATCACCAAAATGGAAAGGAAAACGCCAAATGTAACGACTATTTGGTGTAATAGAAAGAAACGCTGACCATCTTTTTGCTGCTTTCAAGAATTTTTGGATTGCTGGAAATTGCCGTTCTAAAAGTCCTTTATCCCCACGTGCAAGATATTCAGCCCAAGGGACTAATATGCAGGCATCACCCCAACAAGAATTGGCCATTGCAGGCCAGCTATCCCCGCCTTTTGGAATAACCATTGGGAATCCACCACCGATTCCTTGCTCCGATCTCATATCCATTAGCCATTTATCAATAAACCGACTCATGTCAAAATTAAAACATGCAGTGGAAGCAAATACAGAAAAATCACCAGTCCAGCCTTGACGTTCATCTCTTTGAGGACAGTCTGTTGGAATATCAACAAAGTTAGATTTACCACCCCAACGTATGTTACTTTGAAGCTTATTGATTTCTTGATTAGAACATTCAAAATAGCCCGTTTCTGGGATATCGGAATGCAGTACAAGAGCCGATAGTTCTAAATCATTAGGTTCTATTCCTTTTACCCCTACATAACGAAACCCCATATAAGTTAATTTAGGAGAATACTGTTGTTTTCCATCCTTGCATAGATAGGTAGCGGTTGCTTTTGCGGTACGTAATGATTTTACAAAGAGTTCTCCATGGATTAATACCTCTGCATGACGGAATACAATAGTTTGGCCACGTTTACCTTGTATACTTGCATGGATTACACCCGCAAAATTTTGCCCAAAGTCATAAATTATCTCACCACTTGGAGCTTTCGTATAAGAAACAGGTTGTAATATTTCTTGGATTGATACTGGAGGGCCATATTGAGCCAGTAAAGTCGGATTGCTTCGGGGTTTCGTAATATCTGCCTGTTTCCAGATAACAGACTCAAGATCTACGGATGCATCATAGGTTTCACCATCATACCATTCAGCCATACAGTAATTACCGTCTTCTGTCACTTGCCAGTCACGATTTGTGCCCAATACATCTTTTGTACCATCTATGTATTCAATCATAATTTCACATAGTAAGGCCTGTCGATCTGCACTTATCTTACTTTTTCTTCTATAATTAAAAGAACCAGCTGCCCATCCACCAGCCACAACAGCTAAGATTTGATTGGTTTCTTTTAATTGTCTCGTTACATCATAGGTCTGATATTGTATTTGATGCTCATAGGATGTAAAACCAGGTGAAAAATAATCGTTACCTACCTTTTCGCCGTTAAGTAATAATTCGTAAACCCCTAGAGCAGTTGAATGAATCCATGCTTTTTTTATTTTTTTTGCTACTTGAAACTTATACTTGAATGTCATAGGTATTGGAGAAGCTTTATCTTCATAAGTATAACTTGCATCGGTTATCCAGTTTGCTTTCCAAGGTGTATTCAATCTACCTGTTACAAAGACGCTACTTGCTTTAGCAATCTCACCGCTTTTGCCAATAGCAGTTACATAGACATCATATGTAGTGAATGGTTTTAGCTCACCGCCATACAGATTATTTAGTTGGTCAGTAGTTTCTATTTTCCAATTCCCCACAGTAATCTCAGCACGTTCAAGTGTTTCACCGTTCCTGTCTGATTCCAAAGAAAAGGCTATATTTGGTCTTCTATCTGTTATACAGTTTTCTGTTAGTCCTTCTATTTTAATAGTAGAAATTTTTAACATAATCTTACTCCTTTTTTCGTAATAGATTTAATAGGATTCGGGTGTCAAAAGTCAAAATTTAGTTCGCGAATGAATATCGACGTATATATATTCATTTGGCTACCTTACCTTCAAGCGATATATTTCTTATTGAGCCATAAACTGAGAAAAATGCTTGCATAGGGCTTGCATTTTTTCAATGTATCAAACGAAAAATAAGCAACCGCTTTCAGCCGGACTACGCCAAGCTGAATATATATACGTCGATATTCATAAGTTAATATAATAATGACTTTTGACACTCGAATCTTAATAGGCAATTGCCTAAATAGAATCTGACTTAATTGCTACTTGAATGTCTTGCAATAATTTCTTTTTGCTCCTTCTCAATATTTTTCTCAATATTTAAGAAGGCTAAGATACCTATCAATACGATTGAACTAATAATCTCTAAACCAAGAAACAAAAAGGTGATTGCATTTTGCACGGAAGAATTTTGCACAGCAGCTATTGTTTCATTGGTAGTGGCATGAAAGATAGGGGCAATATACCCTGTCTTTGAAAGTACCAGATTAAAAATACCAAGAGTAAAGCCAACAGAAACAGTAGACAAAATAGTATAGATAGACATTGAAATGCCATCACAACGGAAATTATTTTTCCACTCAATGTGATCTAGAACATCAGCTAATAATGCAGTAAATATATATGCTATCGGTAATCCACCCATATTTTTAATAAACTGACCTATAATAACTACTACCAGACTTTTTGGACTAAGCAAACATATTACACCGCCCAATATGTACAGAACCAAACCAGCCATGGTAACATTACGTTTTCCAAATTTTTTAGCAAGAGGCCATACAAGGTAAATTCCGATACCCATAGGAATACCACCAATGGCAGAAACGAAAGTCTGTGTAATTCCATCATTATAAGTACCAAGTACATAATTGCTATAATAAACCAACGCCGTATTCTTTAAAGATTGGCAACTTAGTTGTATTAAGAAAAATGACATGATTAGTAACCAATATTTATTCGTAAAAATAGCCTTTAACTGAGTAACAAACGCAACTTGTTTTTCTTCTATTTTTGTATTTAGAACTTCTTCTGTTACTCGTTCTTTCGTAAAATAATATTCTAATAAAGTCAATGGTAGCGCTATGATAGAAATAATACTCATTAATAGGATCCAGGAATTTTTATTTACACCAATGTGGGGCATGATTAACATTGGGAATATTAATGCAACTCCAATACCAGAAATCATGGTTGTTGAAATATTATTAAATACGGAAAGTGAACCTCTTGCTTTTACATCTCTTGTTGAAAGTGGAACCATTAGGTTATGGCTCATGTTATAGATGGTATAAGAAAAGGAATAAAATAAATTATAAGAAAGAATAATCCAAATAACTTGAATATTGGTTGAACTATCTGGTACGATAAATAGCAATATTCCAAAAATCATTAACAATGGGGCTGAAAGTAAAAGCCAAGGTCGTGCTTTTCCCTGCCTGGTCTTTGTACGGTCTATCAAATATCCCATAATTACATTTGTAATTGCATCAAGAATTTTAGAAACAACTGGGAATATGGCTAGAAATGCTCCATTCCATACTTTAGTCAACCCTAAAACGTCAGTATAGTACACATTCAAATAAATCGCTAACACTGCATTTAATAATAAGGCACCACTTGGTCCTATTAAATAACCGAGCCAACGTTCTTTATTGAATACCTCCACAGTATTGACTTTTGAGTTTAATAATTTATTATTAAAAAACTTGTTATCTATAAATTTTCCCAAAACATTTTTCTCCTTTTTTATCGTATTTGATAAGATGTACCTTATAAAATAATTAATAATTTTTATTTACTTTTTTAACATGTATTTCATACCACGCACATAATGTCCATTAGCCATTTCAAGCATTCCCTCTAGAACATAATTTTTCATACCTCCACTTATTTTCATGGCTGAGAGTGAACTGTCTGCAGAGGATGCCATAATCATTCGAAAGGAAGGATTGTTGTAGTCAACTTTTCCACCAAAACCTTTCGCTACTGTTCTCTCAACCGCTTTATACATGATTTTAATAATCAAAGAATAATCTTTCATTTCCATTACGGTATTCTCCATAGTAAATTCACCTATTTTCAGCGACTTTTCTATTACCGGATGTCCAAGCATGGTTTCCCATTCGTGTTGTTTTGGTATTCCTATCGGTTTTTCATACCAACTACCTTTTTGCCAATTTGGTATTTGTATTTTATCTCCTGCAAGAATAAGCTCTGTCTCAAGTAGAATATTCCTGCTATTACTTCCAACTTGTATCTTATAGATACCTGTTGGAACCTGCCAACCATTTTGCCAGATTGCAAAGCTTCTTTTATCAAGATAAATCATAGCTTGCTTTGTTTCACCAGGTTTCAGAAATAATTTGTTAAACCCTTTTAACTCTTTGACTGGTCTATAGATTCCATTTTGAGAAGGAGCAATATAAAGCTGAACGATTTCAGCACCTTCATAATCACCAGTATTCGTTACATCAAGAGTTACTTTATATTGATAATCCTGACTTTTTGAAGTTAATTCAACTTTTAGATTGGTATATTGAAAGCTTGTGTACGATAATCCATAACCAAAAGGAAATCTTACTGCAATATCAGCTTTATCGTAATAACGATAACCTACGTAAATACCCTCTCTATAATGAGCATCTTTTTTGTTGTAATAAGAAGCACTAATCGTATTTTCATATGTATTTGGCCATGTTTCTGCTAGTTTTCCACTAGGAACCGCTTTTCCATATAACAGATTTGCAATTGCCAAACCACCTGCCTGACCTGGGAGTGCCATATAAAGCACAGCTTTAACCTTATCAATCCATGGTACTTCTACAACGCTTCCACTCATTAAGATAACAACGGTGTTAGGGTTAGCATTCGCTACTGCTGTTATTAAAAGATTATGTCCCTCTGGCATGTTCATATCAGAACGGTCAAAGCCTTCTGATTCGTAGCTATCTGTAAGCCCAGCAAATACGATAGGTATTTCCACTTGTTTTGCTAATGTAATAGCTTTCTCTATCAGTTCCTTCGTAGTTTCTCCATCTTGGTTGCAACCTGCTTCAAATGGTACATTAGGAAGAACATCGGTTACGTTAACAAGTTTAGACGGATTAATATGACTACTTCCAGCTCCTTGATACCTGATTTCCTTTGCCATCATACCGATTAAGCCGATTTTCTTATCTGTTTTTATGGGAAGAATGTTATCTTCGTTTTTTAAAAGAACAGCGCTCTGTTCTGCTGCAATCCTAGCTAATGTATGGTGTACATCTATGCTGTAACTTTGATTGTTACTTAGAACTTTATCTGCATTCATAATCATCTCAAGTACACGTTCTGTACATGCATCTATTTGTGCTTCACTGATCTTTCCAGCTTTTACAGCATTAAGGGTCTCTTTCTCCATATAATCTGAACCACCGGGCATTAACAAATCGCAACCTGCACGAAAGCCTTCTATTCTATCATGCATGGCTCCCCAATCTGTCATCACCATACCCTGAAAGTCCCATTCTTTTCGTAAAATATCTGTTAGAAGTTCTTTATTATCACTACAATAGGTCCCATTGATTTTGTTATAAGCACACATTACTGTTGAGGGCTTTCCTTCTTTCACTGCTATTTCAAAAGCAGTCAGATAGATTTCTCGTAATGTACGTTCATCTAAAATGCTATCAGACGAAAATCTCTTTAGTTCCTGATTGTTACAAGCAAAATGCTTTAAACTGGTACCAATTCCGTCCTTTTGTGCTTCTTTGATAAATTCAGCTCCTAATTTACCGGATAGATAAGGGTCCTCCGAAAAGTATTCAAAATTTCTGCCGCAGAGTGGATTTCTCTTTACATTTACCCCAGGTCCTAATACGACACCTACTTTATTAGCAGCAGCCTCTTTTGCAATTGCAGCTCCGATTTTACCAAGTAATTCAGGATCCCAACTACATCCTGTTGCAGCAGCAGTTGGAAAACTAGTAGACGGCACAGATAGGTTTACTCCAAGCATATCAGCACTTGACTCTTGTTTACGTAACCCATGGGGTCCGTCGCACATCATCATCTCCGGAATTCCATATTGTTCTAGCTTTTTTGTATGCCAAAAATCAGCTCCACTACAGAGTGCAATTTTATCCTTTAAGCTCATTTGTTTCATTATTTCTTTACAATTCATTTATGTCACCATTCTTTCTAAAAAGACTAAGTATATGTCTATTATAGTTGCGAATGATTCTATCTGTATTATATATTTGTTCTTAACTATTGCATTTATGTTATGAAAAAGTATAATAGTATTAGTTTAGGAGGTGAAGTGATTGAATTTAACTGATTTAGAATATATCTGCGATTGTATGGCCAATGTCTCTGACATTCCTATACGTTTATATGCTTCTCAACAATTTGATTCTGCTTTTCGAATGCATCATCTACATCCAGATCCTTTTTTGATTTATAAGGATGAGTTACTGTTACGTAAAGAAAATATCAGTTATTTTATTACCCCATATCTGCAGTATTTGGGAATTATTAATCATAAAGAATTTACTATTATTATGGGACCAGTGGGCCAGTGTAATCTTAACAGACAAGAGGAACATGATTATGCTTTTCTTTTAGGAATTTCATTTCAGGAGTTCAAACAACTCTTACAGGACATGAATTCCATTCCTGTGATGACATTAGAAAATTTTCTTTATCTACTATTGCTTGTAAATTTTTATTTGAATGACGAGCGATTGGATTTATCTGATTTACCACTCTTTGATCAGATTCAGAGATTTTATAATCACAATGTATTAGAAGTTTCACAAGATATGGATGAACCAAAGGGACAATCAAAAACTTTTCATAATTCACTTGATTATGAAAAGCAAATGTTAGCTTATATAAAAGCTGGTGATACAGATGGTTTATCTGCTTTTATAATGAAAAAACCACATGGCGGTGTTGGAAAAGTTGCAAGGCATTATTTAAGACAATTGAAAAATATCTTTATTACAGTAGTCACTCTTGTATCACGAGCAGCTATAGATGGTGGACTTTCCGAAGATGAAGCAATGTCCTTAAGTGATTATTACATTCAATATTGTGAAGATTTATTTGATACAGAATCCATTAGTGCTCTTCAATATCATATGGTTATGGAATTTACCGATAGGGTTCACAAAACGAAAGATATTGCATTCGTAACTCCACTGATTCACGAAGTTATTAGTTATATTAAACATAATTTAGCGAATAATTTAGATAGTACCGTGATTGCTGAGCAGATTCACATGAGCAGAAGTGCCTTAAGTACTCGGTTTAAAAAAGAAGTTGGAATAAATTTAACAGATTTTATTATGAAGGAACGAATAAACAAAGCAAAATCATTATTAAAATATACAGACAAACCACTATCAGAGATTAGTTCATTTTTATGTTTCTCTTCACAAAGTCATTTCCAAAATGTATTTAAGAAAATAAATGGAATTACACCACACGAATACAGAAAATCTACGAAATAACAATTAAAAAAAGGCTGTTGTAGAACGTTAGTTAAATAAGAAATGAATTATTTGTAAAGCATTTCTTATAAAACTGAGATACTACAATAGCCTTTTCATAACAATTCAATAAGCTCATTCTAACCTTTTGGAATCTTATGAAATAAGATAAAATACGTAAATTATTTTTACTTATTAAGTTTTATATCAAGTTCCGTCACTATTTTTTTATATTCACGCTCTGGTTCATGTACGTTATGAATTGGATTCCATACTTGTGCAAAAAATGGGTCTACCTTAGCACGTGCAGCATAATTCCAACTAGTTCGCTCACATTCTGGACACCAATGTCCACCTTCCAATAGTAATCTTGGACTAGCTTCGAATTCATGCCCAAATGCACAAGTGAATTTTAGCTTACCAACCCAATCACCAGTTATCATCGAATCTGAATTACATTCTCCACCTCGAAAGGAGGCTGCACCTTTTATATCTTCTATGGATAGCAGACGTTCTGACTTCGTTTCATCATAACCATGATCGATTCGGATTACATTATTCCAATTTTGGAAATGCTCTAATTCATTTATATTTTCAGGTATTGCCTCCCAGTTTTTTCTACTTCCCCAATATGCATCGATATGTTCTTTCATGTTTTGTTCGATAAATCGTACGGTACCATGCTCTGTTCTTGCATCTTTTATAAATACCCTTTTTAGTATATTACCCATGAATCGTTGACCGCCAGGAAGCTTACAAATAAATTTGGAGATTGATGCTATAATACCAAGATTTTTTAGGTATTCATCATAAAAGTACTGCATGGAATCATTTTGAAAATGCAAATGTTTTTCTAATTTATCTGAATCTAGATAATACTGTCCATGAAAATTACGAGTAGCATACCATTTTGGATTAATAACATATTTTAAGTCTCGAAACCCAATCGCTCCATACAATTCCTTATACATGGATAAAGTATCTACACGGCAACTTTCTCCACCACCAATATTATAGATATGTCCCCAAAAATTCTTAGATAATGTTCCATTATACTCATATAGACAAAGATTGCGAAGAAGAACGCCAGAATCACGGTCGGAGACATATTCTAACACATTATCAAGACAATTATGGAACATGATGGCATCCTTTACCTTCGCCATAACCGGTCCCATGATACCAGTCTGTCTTAAACTAACCCAATAAGTTAATTCAGCTTCAATTAATAAGCGTTCTGCAGCTATCTTAGATACTGCATAATAATCATAAATGCTTGGTTTAATTGGATCTCCAACACGTCCCCAATGAATCGGAGGCATACGATCGCCAGTCGCCGCTACAGTTCCAATGGATACTAGTTTCACATCATTCATACGATATTGATCTTTAATTGCTTCAATTATATTCAACATGGAACCGTAATTCACTTTCATAGCAAGATCTGGATGATAATCAGCGGTAGGTGAAACCAAAGCTGCAACATGTAAGATAAGGTCTGTTTGTTTTACACATTGGTATACATCCTGATAATTTGTTAAATCACCCCAATGTATCCTTAGACTCTTCTCATTCTCGTATTCTTTTACAATTAGTCTATCTTGTTCTGTATTACGAACTAAAATTGTTATATCGAATTTATCAGTTTCTTTTAATAACTCCTTTAATGTTATAGAGCCCATTCCACCAGTAGCTCCCGTTAATAATACTCTTAATTTATTCATACCTAATCACCTTTCTATCCGATATCACTCTTATTTTTATCCATTGATAAATTGTTTTGTATATTTAACTGTAAAATATCTCAATATGAAGTACCTTTCTATTACGTAAAACTCCATAAGATTGACAAAACAATTTATAAGTACTAGAATAATGACACAGTGTCTATTTTACAACCATCAGTTGTTTCTAAGATGTAGTGTAATAGACATATTTGAAATATTTGTAGTATTTAGAACATATTTTAATAAATTAATGATGAAAGCGAGTAGATAGGTGGAAAAAGAAAATCAAAGAATAAAGCTAACAAAAACTTTATTAAAGAATAGCTTAATCGAGCTAATGCATAAAAAACCAATCACTAAGATTACGATAAAAGAATTATGTGAAAATGCGGGGATTAATCGGTCTACCTTTTATCTCTATTACACGGATCAATTTGCTCTTTTGCATGAAATTGAACAAGAGTTGCTTCTACAGTCTGAAAATCATATTAAAAAAATCGGAACAAATTTGGCGGGTATCTCCTATCTTCAAGAATTGCTTCATTATATGAAGGATAATTCGGATATATTTCGGACTCTTTTGTGCCATCAGGATAACTTACCTTTTCAGAATGCATTTATAGAAGCAACAATAAAATATTTAAAGATTAATGTAAGTTTACAATGTTCCGAAAAGATATCAGCGTATCTATATAGCTATCTTACCATGGGAGCCTTAAGTCTAATAAGAAAATGGATAGAATCTGATTTTGATCTTACTGAAAATGAGTTGGCCACATTGATTTTCCATATATCTGATAAAACTGTATCAATTTATAATTAAGTAGAATGATTACGTTTTGTTTATTTAGAGTGTCAAAAGCTTATAATATATCGTTAAGGACTTATTGAAATAATCTCTGAACTGGTTTTTAGAAGGGTTGTAACGAAAGATAAACAATCACATCCAGCTAGTCAAAGTTAAGTTGAACATTTTACAACGAAATATATTAATTAATTAATTTAGACTTTTACTATAGAATCATATTTATTTACTATAATTAATTAATCTATATAAAAGTTCATATATAATGAAAGGCACAGTATAATTTTACACTGTGCCTTTCATGAGTTACTATACATTACAATTGCAAATACAAATACAATAACAATTACAATAACAATTACAAATACAATAACAATTACAAATGCAATTACAAATACAATTTAATTTTTAAATACAATTCCAAATACAATAAAGTTATTGTTATGTCCTAAGTTCTCACTTAAATATAAATAAATCTTTCTTACATCGCTATCCTATATTTATGACCCAGATGACTGATAATGACGCATTCCAAACCGCCAGAAGAGATAACAAATGTAAAAGAAAAAAACGGTTCCCAAAGGGTAAAGTGCATAAAACCAATTATCCGATTTACCAAGCAAAAACATTAGTGGATAATATTGTACTAAGGTATATGGTACGACAAAAGTACAAAAACGCATCATTCCCTTGCCATAAATGTCAAATGGATATTTACCATGTTCTTTTGCACCATACGTTAATATATTAATACTTCCAGACTCTTCTATGGAAAAGAAACATATGGTAGCGCCAATCATAAAAAGCCCTGAAAATAAAAGAGTTCCACCAAGTAACATAAGAAGTAACGTTATCACTCTCCCAATTGTCCACTGTATATGGCTATTATGAATACCAACCACCAGCATAATCACTGCCGTTATCATTGGGCCTATTCTTCCAAGTTCAAACCTTGTACCAAGTACTTGTAATATCGGGCTACATGGTCTTAGTAATATCCGATCAAATTCACCACGTTTCACAATGCCAGAAAAGGCACAAAATCCACTGGCTATACATTCTGACAGTGAAAATGACATTTGGATAACGGAAAAACATAATAATATATCTCCATAGGTATAACCTTTAATTTCTGTAAAACCCGAAAATAAAAAGTAAATTCCGAGAAAACTATTAAATGCTATTAGAAATCTTCCTATAATCATTAATAAAAAGGATAATTTGTATTGCATGGAACTTCGTAAAATTGCTGAAATGTACATAAAGTATAACGATATCGTTTTTCCCATTAAAATCAACCCCCTTGTACCACAACACGGCGTTCTGCCAATTTACATAGTACTTTACCCAAAAGAATCAACGCAACAATCCAAAACATCTGTAAACTGATTGCTTTTATCATAGTAATACCAACCAAATCACCGCCATAAATTCTGAGTGGGACATTTTGCATGGACGCAAAAGGAAGCAATTCAATGAAACCACGTATTGGATTTGGGATAAATGGTAATGGAATGATTGCTCCTGATAGGAATTCTACTGCACCTGTTAAAACCATACGTAATCCCTGTGGTGAAATGGTAAAAAACGATAACATGTAAACTTGCATACAAAAAGCAACAGTGACACAAAGACCTAAAAACATAGTAATTAAGAATAATATTAAACTTACTAAATTCTTTGGAAACATTAATTTATAAGGTTCTGGTAAAAGCAATGCTGCTATAATAATTGGGCCACATCTTAATGCTGCTGCCGCAAGTCTACTACCAATATTTTTAGAAAACCACATATTATAAATTGATATTGGTCTACAAAGCTCATAGGCAATCCCACCATCCATAATCATGGAAAAGATATCATTGTCTGTCATCCATGTAGTGAATAGCGCAAGAAATGCTTCTTTTAACCATATGTATGATACAAGGGCTGAAAACTCCATGGGAAATGCAACTGCATTGGTATCTAAAAGTGCCTTGTATGCTAGACATTCCATTAGTCCCCAGAGAAATTGTGTAATTAATGCAGTAAACGATGCTGCCCGGTATTGTAATCCAATATGAAATCGTATACGGAAGAAGGAAAAATAGGTATCCACAGGGCACCTCCTAAAGAATATGTAAGCTACGATACAAATTTGCTACAATTTGGTCAAGGCTTACGTTATTCTCTTTGTCTTCTTCATTTGCTTCAGATTGCAATGCAAGTTGTCTCATATTTTCAAGTGTGCCATCTAAGAGTACCCTGCCTTTACCAATCAATATAACACGATTAGCTAAAGCTTCTATATCCTGCATATCGTGTGTTGTTAAAATCACAGTCGTTTTATGTTCCTTATTCAGTTTTATAATAAACTCACGTACTGCTAATTTTGAAACTGCATCCAACCCAATGGTTGGTTCGTCTAGGAACAAAATTTTAGGTGAATGTAATAATGAAGCTGCAATTTCGCACTTCATCCGTTGTCCTAGAGATAATTGTCTCGTAGGCGTCTTTAATAACTCCTGCAATTGTAATAATTGTGTGAGTTCTTCTAAGTTATTTTGGTAGTTTGAATGTGGAATAGAATAGATTTTTTTTAATAATTCAAAAGATTCGATTACAGGAATATCCCACCATAATTGGGAACGTTGCCCAAATACCACACCTATTTGTTTTACATGGTTGATTCGGTCTTTCCATGGTATACGCCCATCAATGAGACATTTACCGCTATCAGGTGTTAATATTCCACTTAGAATTTTGATAGTAGAGCTTTTTCCAGCACCATTAGGACCAATGTACCCTATCATCTCACCATCTTGGATAGTAAAACTTACATCAGCTAATGCCTGAATTGTTTCAGTTTCTCTACGAAATAGAGATTTGCAGGCTTCTTTCATTCCTGCATTTCTTTTTGCTACTTTGTACGACTTACATACGTGTTCCATCGTAATCATCGTTGCTTCCTCCTGGTAGTCATATTTTCATATCTTTCCAAGTCGGTCTGGTTTTTCTGGATTTTGCCAGTAAAATACCGAAGGTAAAATATTCAGTTAGGCCTTAAAAAAGGCAAATAGTATTATAACACAAGAGAACAATTAATACAAACATGAATTAACAAAATGTGGAACTAAAATAAAAACTGTAATTATAAATTTGAATTAAATAATTAATCTAAAATCAATTATATTAGAATCAATTAATCTAAAATCAATTAATCAAATATTAAAAACCATCGTATAACACAGAATGATAGATTATTTTTGATCTGTTGTAGTATAATAAGTTCCAATTAACATGATAATTAATGCTATTAAAAATGATATGGAAGGAATCTCTCTGAATAGAATAAGTGATAGCAATGCTCCAATAAAGGGAGCAATCGCATAATAGGCACTCGTTTTCGCTGCCCCTAGATCTCTTTGTGCATATATATAAAATAAAATACTTAATCCATATGCCACAAAACCAAGGCATAAAGCCATAAATATGTAACCTATGTTTGTAGTGATTTCTCTTAAAAGGACTGCAATTAACAATGATCCGATTCCAGAAAAAAATCCTTTCATTATAACAATCTGTAATGGATTTCGTTCTGAAATCTTTCTAGTACAGTTATTTTCGAATCCCCAACAGATACAAGCAAGTAGTACAAATATAGAACCAAAAGAAAATGAAAATGTACTTAAATCATCAATAGTAAGAATAAAACTAGAAACGGTAATAAAAAATATACCAATCCAAAGTCTTTTGGTAATAACTTCTTTGAATATACACATTGCGATGATTGATGTTGCTACGATTTCGAAATTATTAAGTAAGGAAGCATTTGAAGCCGCCTGGAATTTAAGTCCAATCATTAATAATATAGGAGCAACAATATCTAAAACGATCATTCCAATTGTATATGGTATATCCCTTTTTGCTAAAGATAGTTCTTTTGATTTTTTACCTATACTTTTTTGAAAACCTACGACAATGGTTAACCCTATTCCTGCACCAATATATAATAAGGCAGCCATCATAGTTGGTGATAGCTCTATTAGTAGTAATTTGGATATAGGTGAGTTAATTGCATAAAGTGAAGCTGCTAAAATAGCAAATAGAGATGCTTTTGCCCCTTTTATATTATGAAAATCTTTCATACCCTACCCATCTCCTATTTCATGAATTTATCGATCGCATGATTCAATTCGTCAATAGCTTGTTTATCATTATTTTCAACTGCATCTACAATACAATGGCTAATGTGTTCTTTTAATATCAGATTTCCTGTGTTATTAATTGCGGATTTTACTGCTGCAAGTTGAATTAACACTTCACTACAATCCTTGCCTTCTTCTACCATTCTTTTTACAGATTCTAAATGACCAATAGCCCTTGATAAACGATTGATGATTGCTTTCATATGGGCTTCGTCATGTACATGATAGTGTGTATGTTCTTGTTTTTTATCCATATTCTCACATCCTTAATAGAAACATTATCCCCCCTAGGGGGTTACTTCAATATTATCATATAATTTCATAAAGTCAATAATATGAGTCAGAATCTACATTAAAAAAAGCAAGAAGTATGATGTTTAGATCTTTCATCATATTTCTTGCTTTTATTGATCTTTCATTTTCATTTTAATTTTCTTTACAATAACATTTAATTCGATTTTCACCAATATTTATGATATGAATGATAATGATATATTAATTCTAAAATTAATTAATTGGAAATTCCTTAAATTCATTCTCTTTTGAACTAACTATATTTTCAATATATTTTCTAATTTCATCTTTATTACTTATTCGGTAATAGACATTTAAGAACATTCCATCGGACATACTAGCGTAAATATAAGTTTTGTCAGTATCATAATAGAACTGTAAATTTATATGTTCCATACCACCACCGATAGAAAGGTTTGTTGACCTATCAGCAAACATCCGATCTGGTCTGGATACACCATGACGAAACTTTGATTTTTTTATTATATTAATTAAATCACTTAATTCTTGTTTGTTTAGTTCGTAATCACTCATGTCTTTACTTATAGTAGCAAAAATTTGATCCTCATTACTTATTTTAATTGTTCTTGGCCAAAAAAAGTAAGTTACTACTAATATTATAACTAAAATTAAAGTAACATAGATTCTTTTTGTATTTTTAAACATGTAAAATCACTCCAAACTTTCAGTTTTAATTTTATAAACTATTTTTAATATTGATCATAATTCTTCTCCACAATATCGTTTGATTTTATTAATTTCATCTCTATCATTTACCAGATGAATTGCGTTAAGAATTTCTTTTTTTCTCTTTATAGCTAAATCATTATCTAAAAAAATGACATCTTCAATATCATAAGGGCCAAATCTAAATTTACCCACGACTGCTCCAATGAATTCGCCATCAACCAATATGTATTGTAACGTATCAAGACCATCTTTTTTTAGTTTTTCTTTTAACCAATATTCATTACATTTAACTAAAAAGTCATTTCTATGTAAGACTAAAACGAATTGTTCACAAGTTTTTTGTATAGTTTCTAAAACTGCAATATCTTTGGTTAAGAGATAACTACCTTCTATATTTATAAATATCCCATCATTTATTAGTTCATCAATTGCTTTTTGAATATCTTTTGTTGGAATCCTATAAAATGAATTGGCTTCTTTGACATTGAAATATACATATCTAAATGCAAAACGTTGCAATACAATTTTTAAAGCCTCATGTTTGGTGTATTTATTTACATTTATATCCGGAAACATTTCGTCAAAGCGATACCATCCTCTTTCCCAATCACCATCATATTGATCCTCATAAATTAAAAAGGACTCTTGCAATTTATGTAGAGCAGGTGTTATTTCTTTCACTAGAAGTCCTGTCATTTCCTTCATAACAGCAATGTTCATAGGGCCTTCTCGTAGAATTAATTCTAATAATAATTCTTGATTATGAGATGGTTTATAAGGTTTTTTATATAATGCTATAAATAGTTCGAATTCTTCTACTTCAATAAAACCAACATTCCCACCTGCAAATCTACCTTTTAGAAGCTCTCTATTTTCTTGTCTTATTCGATTAAATTCCTTATCATCAAATGTTGTGCGAAATGTCATACTTGGTGGCTCACCAAAACCACACCAATAAATATTTGTTCCAGGGTTTAAATCTCTATATAAAGTCCTGTATGCATCTTCGTCTGCTTTATTAATAATATGTTGTCGTATCATTCGTAAATCTTTCACATTCTTAAGCATTATTAACCTCCTATTATTGCAACTATTACTTATAGGCAATTGCGAAACTCAAAGACTTACTTATTTAGCATGCCATTGATACGTGTTTACTAGCTGAATCTTGCCCGTAGGGCAACTGAAGCTAGAAAATTCGTATTAATGGTATGCTAAATTCTATAAACTAAAGAGTTTCACAATTACCTATATCTATTATTTATTCAATTCCATAAAGTTTACATGGATTATCTTTTAGCTCATTTTCATAAATACCAACTACATCCCAGATATCAAAAAACATGCATTTACAATTTCCAATTACTCCTGTCTTTATTACTCCTTTTTCATATGCCATATCTTGAATGGTATACCATGGTTGTACGGGGGGCTCTCCCATTTCGATAAACCATTCATCAGGTGGATAGATTTTATTTACTTCATCTGTTGGTTTAAAAATGTTACGAACTTTCTCCGGAAGTAAATCTTCAACATAATGCATCGCTGTCAGTCTATAGATATCTACACCTAATAATAGTGCTTTTCCACCATTATGAATCAAATAATCCAATCCACTATCTGCTTTGGTTGCATGTTTACCCCAAGCAGAGATACGAAAAACACCTTCTCCCGTAAATACATCAGGCAAAGTTCGAAAGGTATCTGCAATTACTCCCATTGCACTTCTGGTATTATCTGGAGCTAGTATTTTGATTTTTCGAAGGATTCCTAATTGTTTATCTTTTTCTGTTAGTGGTAA
>JARBTX010000061.1 GCA_029239975.1 Anaerocolumna sp. | reverse complement strand
ATCTGTATCACTTGAAGAAAATCAGTCTAAAACACTTAAGATTACTGGTACCACAAGCAAGGTCAACTGGTCTTCCAATAACAAATCAATAGCTACTGTATCAAGTACTGGAAAAGTGACTGCAAAATCAAAGGGTACTGCAACCATCACTGCCAGTGTAGCAGGAAAAAAAATATATTCTAAGATAACTGTGAAAGAACCAATTAAAATTAGTAGCCAATCTGTATCACTTGAAGAAAATCAGTCTAAAACACTTAAGATTACTGGTACCACAAGCAAGGTCAACTGGTCTTCCAATGACAAATCAGTTGCTACTGTATCAAGTACTGGTAAAGTAACTGCAAAATCAAAGGGTACGGCAACAATCACTGCTAGTGTAGCCGGGAAAAAGTTAACTAGCAAGGTTACTGTAAAAAAACCAATAACTACAAGCACAAGTACCACAAATTCAAATACTTTAGATTCCCTAACTACGTCATCACAAGAATCGTCTACGAAAGTAGTGGGCTATTACGCAGCTTGGGCAAAATATTCTGGTTTTACACCTGATAAAATTGATGCAAGTAAGTTAACTCATATTAACTACGCTTTTGCTAATATTGGTAGTGATAATAAAATTACTTTAGGTTATCCAGATATCGATCCACAAAACATTGCTAGTTTGAATAATTTAAAAACGAAATATCCTAACCTAAAAACTTTAATTGCAGTTGGTGGGTGGTCTTGGTCCGGTCGTTTCTCAAATGTTGCACTTACCGATACTTCAAGATCGACTTTTGCAAAAAGTATTGTAGATTTTATTTTAAAGTATGGATTTGATGGTGTTGATTTGGATTGGGAATATCCAGTAAGTGGTGGGTTATCTACTAATGTGAGAAGACCGGAAGATAAAACGAATTTTACATTATTATTAAAAGAAATACGAAATCAACTAGATGCACAGGGCAAGATTGATGGTAAGCAATACATATTAACTTTCGCAGGCGCAGCTGGTACTTGGTATATTAACAATGTTGAATTAAGTAACTTACATCAATATGTAGACTATGCAAATGTTATGACTTATGATATTCATGGAACATGGGAAAATACCACTAACTTTAATGCTCCACTATTTAATATGAAAGATTCACCATCTAATCTTTATAATTGGAGTGTGGATGCATCAATAAAAGCTTGGCAAAATTCAGGCTTTCCAAGTAGTAAAATAGTAATGGGTATACCATTTTATGGATATATTTACAAGTCAGTATCCACTGATAAAAATGGATTATATCAAACCTATTCTGGAGCAGCATCTATTAGTTATAATAATATTGCAGCAAATTACCTAAAGACCCCAGGATATACTCGTTTCTTCCACTCTGATGCAATGGTGCCATGGTTATTTAATGGTTCAACTTTCATCACCTATGAAGACGAACAATCTATGGCATTAAAAGCTAATTATATTAAAACTAAAAAGCTAGGTGGTGCAATGATATGGGAACTAAGTCAAGATCCAAATCGTGTATTGTTAAGTTCACTTTATAACGGTTTGAAGTAATACAATTTAAAACGAAAATAAATCTTAACCAGAAAAACATAATAGGTCGATTCAAAATAGCGTATAACAGCTATTTTGAATCGACCTATTTAACTTACCTACTAAAGTAATACTCATCTATTCCAAACTTCTTCAGCTATGCTTTTTATAAATTTAATTTTTTCCCATTGTTCTTCTTCTGTAAGAATATTGCCTTCTTCCGTTGAAGCAAAACCGCATTGTGGACTTAGGCATAAATCTTCCAATTTTACATATTCACTTGCTTCTTTGATACGATTTATAATCACTTCTCTATCTTCAAGCACACCTGTTTTTGAGGATACCAAACCTAATACAACTTTTTTGTCTGTTGGTATTAATTTTAACGGTGTAAAATCACCAGCTCGTTCTGTATCATATTCAAGATAAAAAGCGCTAACATTTTCTTCTTTAAATAAGATATCTGCAATTGGATCATATCCACCACTTGCTGCCCAAGTTGAATGGAAATTTCCACGGCAAACATGGGTGGTAATAGTTAAATCTGCTGGTGTATCTTTAATAGCAGTATTATTAACACGTACAAACTCATTTAACAACTTTGTTAAATCAACCCCATTCGATTGTAATTGATTTCTGAAATTCTCGTCACATAAAGCACCCCATGTACAATCATCAATTTGGATGTTTCGGCAACCTAAATTATAAAATGCCTTGATTATCTCTTGATAAGCCTTTGCTATGTCTGATATTAATTCTTCTCTATCTGGATAGATATGTTTTGTAGACTGTGTATTTTCGATTCGATCTAATTCAAATAAAAGTTGAGCAGGTGCTGGGATGGTTTGCCTTGCAATAACATCATCTCCTGCTATATTATATAAATATTCATAAGCACTTAAAAATGGATGGTTTCTAAACGATATTTTTCCTGATAATCTTGCTGTTTCTGCTCTAGACGTTTCTCCATGAAAATGGTAGCCTTCTGCAATAGCAGTCCTTTCCACTCCATCAAATCCCCAAAAGAAATCTAAATGCCACCAGCTTCTTCTAAATTCACCATCTGTTACCGCTTTTAATCCTACCTGCTTTTGTTTCTCTACTAGTTTTTTTATTTCATCATTTTCTATTTGTGTTAATTCTTCATCTGTAATATTTCCTTGTTCAAATTTTGCTCTAGCTTCTTTTAGTCTTTCTGGTCTTAAAAAACTTCCAACTATATCGTAACGAAAAGGTATTTGTATCTCATTATTATTATTTAATCTACTCATAATATTCTCTCCTTACTTTTGATAGCTTTAGTATATACGCATCCTTTATTATAGTCTAACTCATAAAAACTATAACTTGATATAGTTAATACCTATAACTAAAAATTCTAATGAAAAAGCAAAGTCTAATATTTAAAACATTTCAAATATATAATATATAAAACATTTCAAATATATCAAATATTTTATATTTATTATTTTAATTTAGAATAGTTTTCGCGATATTTTTTAATGCAGAAATATATATTTCACCTAAATTACTAAGTGTAATGCTTTTATGAACGATATATCCAACGTTTATCTCTTCATTTACATTTAATGGTACTGCAATAATATCACTACCATTTAATTCAGCACTTATAATGCCTGTTGAGATGGTATAACCATTTAAGCCTATTAATAAATTGAATAACGTCGCACGGTCACTCACTTTAATACTTTTCTTATGTGATAACGTACTTAATATCTCTTCTGAAAAATAAAAAGAATTATATTCACCTTGTTCAAAAGAAAGAAGGGGATACTCATCTAAATCACTTAATTCTACTAAATCCTTTTTTGCCAAAGGATTTTTATGACTTATAAAAACATGTGGTTTTGCAGTAAATAATTTATAATAAATTAGGTTGTTTTCTTTTAGAAACTTATGAATTATTTTTTCATTAAAATCATAGATATATAAAATTCCAATCTCACTTCTAAGATTTCTTACATCATCAATAATCTCGAATGTTTTTGTTTCACGTAGTGTGAATTCATATTCATCAATCCCATTTTCTTTAATAAGATCAACAAAAGCATTCACTGCAAAAGCATAATGTTGTGTAGAAACTGCAAAGTGTTGTTTTGATGGTTTTACATTCTTATAACGCATTTCTAATAACTGAGCTTGTTCCACTACTTGTCTTGCATAAGACAGAAATTCAGTTCCTTCCATAGAGATATTGATACCTTTATTGGTTCTTGTAAAAATTGTAATATTTATTTCATTTTCAAGATCCTTAATAGCGCTTGATAAACTTGGTTGGGTTATAAACAAACTTTTTGCAGCTTCATTAAAGGAACCTTTATCTGCAATTTCAATGGCATATTTTAATTGTTGTAATGTCATTTTTTCCTCCTACGATAAAAACTAAACCTTGTTTAGGTACTATTAAGCTCCAAGTATAAAAGTATATATAATACCCAAATATACTAGCACGTCCTCTCTCTGTCAATAAAAATTAATCTTAGTATTACTGTGAATTACTGGTTTAATTTGTTATATTATGTTATAATATGTTATTATAGGTAAAGTCAAAAAGTGTCTATTTTTACACTGTTACTTAAGAAACTTAACCCTTTCATGTTAGAGTGAGGAAATTATATGAAAGCATCTCAAAAACTTAGCAATTTATTATTTTATGTCTTAGTAGTGTTACAAATATCCATTTTAATTGTTTTAAGTTTAAGTGAACATGAAAAAGTCTCTTTTTACAATGAATCACTTTACCAATATAATCATAATTGGATATATACCGATGATACCGGTGAATCACATGATATTGACTTACCCGCATCGCTAAAAGCTGGTGAAGATAAAACTGTAACGATTCAAAAAACTCTGCCTGATGATATAAAAGAATTACCTTATATATTTGTGCAAACTTCACACCAGAATGTTATAGTCTATATGAGTAATCACATGATTTATAACACCTTTATGTCCGATAGAATTTGCCCTATCCATGTTCCAAGTAAAACTATTTGGAATACAATAAAGTTACCAAGTGATGCAGATGGAAAAGTTGTCAGATTAGATATCACTGCCGATTATGATGATTATGCAGGTGAATTAAATGGTATCTTTATTGGTACTAAGTCTTCATTTATGATGTATTTACTTCGTTCTCATTCTTTTACTTTAATAATATCATTTACCATATTTATTATTGGTATTGTATTGATTATTCTATATAATACATTAAGAAGGTCACTAGATACATATAAAGCAATTCTACATTTAGGTAGATTCTGTATTTATGCGGCTCTCTGGATGTTTATGGAAAGTGAAATGACGCAATTCTTTTTAGATAACCAAGCAGTAACTTCTGCTATAACCTATATGAGCCTTATGATCATACCAATACCTCTGGTACAGTATATTTCTACCATGGATTCCTATAAGTTTAAAAAAATTACTCATCAATTGTCTTATATTTTATATACATATACCTTCTGTATGATAATACTGCAGACATTTAATATTTGGGATTTTCACGATAGTTTATTTCTTTTCCATATATTAATATTTACTATTTTCACTCTTATACTTATTCTTTTATTTATAGATATATTGAAATATAAAAATCGTGATTTGAATAATCTAACCATAGCCTGCACCTTTTTGTTTATCTCGGCAATCGTTGAATATATACTTTATATTATTAATACTAGTTTAACAACCGGGTCCATTCTGCAGATAGGTTTTTTAATTTTTGTTATAACTTTAACCTATGGTTCACTAAAAAAAGCAATTCATATATTTCGATTAAGTGAATCAGCGAAATATTATGAATTTATTGCGAATTGGGATTATATGACCAAATGTAAGAATCGAACTGCATATACCAATGACTTAAGCTTACTTAATCCAGACAGTGAGACGGTCGTCTTAATGTCGGATGTTAATAACTTAAAATATATTAACGATAATTTTGGTCATCAAACTGGTGATGATGCTATTGTAAAATGCAGTCAATACTTAATTCAAGTATTTGAAGAATTAGGATTTTGTTACCGAATTGGTGGTGATGAATTTGTTTTTGTAGGCCAGGGTATTACCAAAGAAATCATTCGAAAAAAAATTGATGAATTCTTTGTTGCCTGTAGAACATTTAGTTTATCAAGTGACTATCCATTAGAAGTATCTATAGGGTATGCTTTTTTTGATAAAACTGTTGATAAGGATATATTTGATACTGTAAAACGTGCAGATGTATTTATGTATGAACAGAAAGATAAATCAAAAAATAAAAACTAAACCAAAATCTGAATAAATGATGTCTACCAATAAATGACTATCAAAAAAAGATATTGCATATGAGCTCATATGCAATATCTTTTATGTTATTGTAAACCGTTATAGAGTGAGTTTAATAGAACTTTACTTGGGTCTTGACTTAATTCCCAGATCATTCCGCCACCTAACCCTTTATTTATAATATATTGAGCTTTATATCCAATGGATTGTTCATCTTCGTAACTAATAAAGGTTGACCCATTAAATAACCATGGTACCTTAGATTCAGAATGAAAATACCGAACAAAACTTGGATTGTTTAGATAGTTCGCAACAATATTCTGATAAGAAATTGATGAACTTCCAGAATAAGTTTGATATAAACCATTGTTTACATTTCCAACTGCATTGTATACATATCCATAAAACGGTACTCCCATTACGATTTTCTCAGCTGGAAAACCTGCTTTTAACCATGTATTAACACTTGCATCTACACTCCATTTATATTGTGGTGAACTATCGCTGCTAGTATATAATGGTGCATTAAAATCCGTATAAGTATCCCATGTTCCATGAATATCATAAGTCATAATATTTGCATAATCAACGTATAGCCTAAGTTTACTCATTTCCGTATTATTAATATATCCATTTGTACCTGCTCCTGCAAAGGTTAATAAATATTCTTTTCCATCAATTAATTCTCTTGCATCTAACTTTTCTCTTATTTTCTGCATTAAAAGTGTAAAATTATATTTATCTTCCGGTCTTTTTACATTGGTACTTAATCCGCCACTAACTGGATATTCCCAATCTATATCCACTCCATCAAATCCATGTAGAACAATGAAGTCTACAATACTATTTGCAAAAGTTGTTCTAGATGCATCTGTGAAAGCAGCATCAGAAAATCTTCCTGACCAAGACCATCCACCTACTGAAATTAAAGTTTTTAAATGTGGATATTGTTGTTTTAACGCTCTTAATTTACTAAAATTACTTAAGTCGATATCAGGATATCCCAATGTAAGTTTTAAATCACTACCAATATTAGCAAAAGCATAATTGATGTGTGTTAATTTACTGGCATCAATCATATCAGGAGTGTATTTGGAATAAGCTGCCCAAGCTGCATAATAACCAACTATCTTATTCTTAGGAAGTGGTGCCAGTGTTGGTGTTACTGTAGGCGTAGGTGTCACCGTTAGAGTCGGTGTGACAGTTGGTGTCACTGTCGGTGTTGGTGTCGCTGTTGGCGTTGGTGTCGCTGTTGGCGTTGGCGTTGGTGTCACTGTTGGCGTTGGCGTCGCTGTTGGTGTCACAGATGCATTGGTGGTTATTTTAATTGTGTTACTTGCCTGCGATATATTTCCAACTTTATCATTTGCCTTTACATAAAAATTATAAGATGTTGCTGATTTTAATCCATCTACTTTATATGTAGTAGTAGATGTGCTACCTATTTGTATACTGTCCTTATAAATACTATAGGAGGTAACCCCTACATTATCTGATGATGCCGTCCAACTAAGTGTAACTGATACATCTGTTATTGTAACAGCTTTTAAGTTTGTAGGTGCGGTTGGTGGATTACGATCAGGTTTAGCTGCTAGAACATTGGATCCAAATATGTTAGTAAAGAAAAATACTAATAATGTTATAACAACAAGCGGACGTTTTCTTTTTATAAAAATACCCATAAATTTAATATCACTCCTTACATGTTTAATTTGTTATCAATTAGTAGTGAAGTTCCATAAAATATATATTTCTTACCGGTAAAATATATAAAGATTATACTATAATGTTAACAATTATAACTTGTAAAGTCAATCTGCTTTTGTCAAAATGAAATTGTAACTAATGGTAAAATTGTAACATATTGCAAATGAAAAAAATGCCATAAATGTAGCATTAAAAAGCCTGAACATTTATAACATTTTATTCTATGTAAGTATTTTTCATGAAATCTTTCAAATAATAAATACAAAATTTATTTGTATTCGGTTTACATAATTTGCTATTGAAATGTGTATCAAAATTTTATATAATGACATTACACAAAAGAGAAATCCTAAGGTGTACGACAACCCCTACTATTTTGATCCTACATGATTATTAAGGGATTCCTATATCTCTAGTTGGATGTCAAGCCATCTTTGCAGTGGAAGGCAGAAAACTAGGTGCGGTCACCCACCTAGCTTTAGCTAGGCATCAAAATCGTAGGAAACGGCATTTTGGGATAAAATACTATATATTATTTATTTGGAGGATTAAAAATGGAATGTAGAATTGGATGTGCAGCTTGTTGTATAGCACCATCAATTTCATCTGCAATACCTGGTATGCCTAATGGCAAACCTACTGGAGTGAGATGTATTCAATTAACCTCCGATAATAAATGTAACTTATTCAATCATAAAGATCGCCCTGCAGTTTGTAGTAGCTTAAAAGCATCCCATGAAATGTGTGGTGATTCCAACGACAGTGCCTTCTTATACCTTAGCGAACTTGAACGTATTACATCTAATTCCTAATATATAATCTCTGTAGAAATCTCATATAATCTAGATTGTTCACCCCATGGGTGATATCCTGTACCAATATAAGACCAGCCATATTTTTCATAATATCCAATATGATCGGTACATAAATAAATCTTATGAAACCCTAGATGCTTTGCTTCCTTTCTAGCATGTAGTAATAATTCTTGTCCAAGTTTTTTACCTCGGTGCTTTTCTTCTATATACAAAGCACAAAGATAAGGGTACAAATCTTGTCTACTAACAAAATCGTTTGCTATTAGTCCAAATCCTCCAACAATATTTTTTCCATAAAGTAGCAAATACCACCTTGGGATATTACTTTTAGTTGTAATACTGTTGCTTATGCAATCTTCATAGATTCTTCTTTCAATTCCGAACTTTTCTGTAAAATAATCAATACTTTTATCTAGAAAATCTGGATTATCATTTACCAAGATAATGCTATAGTCCATATCCATACGCTCATCCCTTTACACTTTTTTCATCAATTCTTCTTACAACGCTATTTGTATAAGGCGTAAAATATTTTAACCAAAATCCTCTTGCCGTTGGATTAAAACTTTCGAAATCAACCCCAAGACGAGAAAATCCCTCTAATTTTAAAGACGATACTAAAAAAGAGAGAAGGTTATTACTTATGCCATTTCCCCTATGTTCAGGTAAACAATATGCCCCACATATATTCATCATACTAGTATCTTCACAGGCAAAGTTCTCGCCTTCTAAATCAATTTTAATATAGGCAATACTTTCTCCATTAACCTTTGCTGCAAAAAAACGTGTACTCTCTGTGATTCCACCTAAAAATTCTTCTTCACTTTTAGGGGGATAGGTCATAAAAATAGGACTACTCCCCAAATGGGAAATTAACGCATTTTGATGAATATGTAATTTATTAAATTCATCTTTTTTTAATTCTGTGTATTCACATTTAGTTCCTTCCATTAATGGGATGTCGTCTAATGGGCGGATTGCATCAATACATCTTAACCCAAAACCATTATAAAAGAAATTGTTAAGGGTTTTTGTATCGTGAGCATAAAGACCAATTGCATGGCTAACAATTCCCTCCTTCACCCATTTGTTCGCTGCAGCTTGATATAATAAAGAATAGATTTTATCTCTTTTTTCATCAATCGCGCCATGGGCATGAATGGGCGAAAATGTTCCTTTTACATAGGTAGTACCCCAAGCATTATCAATGGGTGAATAGCAACCCATAAATCCAACCATTTTATTACCTTCAAAAGCTGCAACTCCTAAATTATTATCAGTAAAATGATATAAATCTGGTAGAATATCTATATTAGGTAACGTCTTCACTTGCTGCCGTTCTTCTTCATAATTCATACGAGCAATTTTCATAGCTTCTTCCATGTGATCATGTTTGAAATCTACTATTTGCATACCTTCACCACTTTCTTATCAATAAATTTGAAAAATGCGAAACAATAAAGTTATAATTATACGATATTGTTTCGCAATAAAAATTGTTTAAATATAATACATTAAAACATCAGTACCCTTTTTATACTCATTAACAACTTCTAAAAGGGTGAGTTGATCCACAACTTCATTTACTTTCTCATCTATTTTTCCCCATACTGTACTTAATAAATGGCTCTCTATCCGGTTCATTTCTGTGTCATTTGATTCACTTATTACAGATAAATCGCCTTCCAATGCTCGTAATATTTCACCAACTGTAATTAAAGAGGCATCTTTAGCAAGTATATATCCCCCTTGAGCACCTTTTACACTTTTCACAATGCCTGTCTTTCTTAGAATTGCGAAAACTTGCTCCAAGTAATTCTTTGAAATGTTTTGTCTTTCTGCTATATTAATTAATGATACATGTTCGCCATTTGAATATAAAACTAAATCTACGATTGCTCTTAGTCCATATCTTCCTTTTGTTGAAATTTTCATAATGTTCCTTTCCGAATTGTAAATCTATAAGCCATTGCGAAACTATGTCGTTACGCATTAGATACTATTTAAACTCTCCAATTCATATTAAATATATATAATTTTCCAGTCATTGTCAACGTTTCCTTTGTTTATTTCCTTTATTAAAAGGGTTATAAAGGACTGATGTAACTCATTTTATCAAGGATTACTATATACCAATGATAAACTTAATATTACAATCAGTCCCCTGTTTACTTATACCAGATACGGTTTTAAAATAGATTCAAATTCCTTTGAATTATTTTCTATAAATGTGCTAAAATCAATTTGTTTTTCTTTTAGGTTAGTAGCTAGTTCATATAAAAATGCCGGAATGCTTTCTGCCAAAAGATCTCCACATTCCTTGCCTAAATGGGTATCAGTTTCACTTGTTTTTCCACTAATAAACAAAGCATATGCATCTGCTGCTACATCATTCACTCGCTTCTTCTTACCTTGAAATCCTATTTCATTGATTTGGTGTCTGCCACAGGAATTCACACATCCTGATATATGAAGTGCTGGTAACACATCGTCGTAGAATTTTTTTTCTTTAAAATATACTAAGATGGAGTTTAATAGACCTTGACTCTCCTGTACACCAATTTGACAAGTAGGAATTCCTATACAGCTAATGCTTTGCTCTAATCTTGTAATTTGTCTTATTTCTTTCGTAATATCCATTAACTGAAGTGTTTGTGCGGCAGTTAAATTCCGAATATACATACTTTCTTCCATACCAAGTCGTATGGACGAATCAGGTATATCTTTTAAAAAGTCTACTATTTTATTTAAATACTCTGTTTTTAAAATTCCACCTTGTGGATGTAACACAAGTGTATAACGCCCAACTTGTTTTTGTGCTATTACATCTGGTTGTTTTATTATATCTTCGTCAATTCTATCGAATTTATTCAAATCATCTATTGGTTGCATAATTGTATTTACTACTCTTTGTTCAATATCTTTGTACTCAGGGTCATATTCATTAATACTAAACTCTAACTTTAACTTTTCTTTTATTTGTTGTAAATGTTCTTTATAACATGCTAAGAACGCTTCTTTTCCCATACGTTTTACAATAAATCGCATCCTAGCTTTACTTTTATTTTCAAAATCACCTTCTGTTACTAGTAAACTTAGACTTGCCTCAAGATGATACAATATTTCTTCAGGTAAAACCAATTCATCAAAAGGTACACTAATATCCCCATTCACTCCTAGACTTCCACCAATGAATACTTTAAAATAATTCTTACCATCAACTTTTACTGCGATGAATCCTAAATCAGTGGCAGTGGCACAAGCTGTATCTGATGAATTATTTGAAAACGCTACTTTGTATTTTCTTGGTAATTTATAGGTATCCATTCTCGATAGAAAATATTTATTCACAAGGATTGCATATGGTGTAACATCAAACGCTTCATCTTTTTCAACACCGGATAAAGGTGATAGGGATACATTACGTGGATAATTTCCACCACCACCTCTAGTAATTAGATTCTGCTCAAGGCCTTTCTCCATAATACTGATTACATCATTAAATTGCAAATCATGTAATTGTATTGCTTGTCTTGTGGTAAAGTGAATCGTTTTTAAGGAATAACTATTAGCAAATTCTTGTATTAATTGCAATGTATCATAATCTAAAACTCCTGATAATACACGTAAACGAATCATAAATTCCTTCTGGCTTCTTTGTGCATAAACACCCATTCCGCCAGAAACTGCTTTAAATTCTGCTGATGTTTTATTCCCTTCTAAGAAATCGTGACCGACTTTCTTAAAATAGTCGATATCATCTCTATAGACCTTTTTTCGTTCTTCAATCATTTCTTCCAATTTATTAATATCTATTCTATCCATCGTTTTCCCTCTTCAAATACTTTTGTCCAAATACTAACTATTATGCATAGTATACTTCCCAATTACATAGTTTGTCAATATGTTTTATATGTGTTATTCATTTCTAAGACTATTATATAGTTACATTTATAATATATACTTCTAAATAAATGAGCTATAGCAAAGATTATGTTTCTTACTATAGCTCCAAATATATAAAGAACCTTATTTCATAAATTTTTACTTTAACAGCTTTGATAAATTTCCTTGATAGATAACATTTAATTCATGTAAAGCTCTAGTAATTGCAACATACAGTAACTTTGCATCCGCATCACTCTCTTCATATCGAATCTCATCTGGATTCCATAGCAATACTGCATCAAATTCCAAACCTTTTGTCATATGAATTGGTAATACCATGACTCCATTGGTAAAAGTCATCTCTTCCATATCTTCCTCTAATTTTTGAATCGTCATGTAATTACTTAATAACTCTTGAACTTTAACTGTCTCTTCTATGGTTCGGCATATTACAGCAATGGTTGTATAGCCATCTTTTTTATTATTTTCTATGATTTTAATCGTATTTTGTAACATTTCCATTTCGTCTTTGCATTGTTTTATACCTACATCTTTCCCATGCCTTATAATTGGTTCAATTTCATAAGTTTTAAAAGTACAGTGTTTTAATACTTTACTGGCATATTCTGAAATTTCTACTGTATTTCTGTAACTTTTTGCAAGTATATAAAATTTATCTTTCTCTGGTAAAAACACATCCTCTTTTAGTGATTCCCAATCATTCATACCAGTATCGTAATGAATATTTTGAGTAATATCCCCCATAATGGTATAAGTACAGTCTTTAAATAAATTTTTTAATACATAATAGATTAATACACCAAAGTCTTGCGCTTCATCAATTACGATGTGACTTACATCCTGGAATTCATCAGTAAATTTTACTCTACGTTTTATATAAGTTAACATTGCCAAGTCATATAAATCAATGATTTTATTATCAAAATTAGTAATTAATAATTGTATAATTTGATATTCTGGTATTATAACATTTCTAGCCAAATAAAAATTTTGATTCTCTAAAAGATGTTTTAAGAAATCCTTATATACATCAACTATATTCGTTTTCGCATTCTTTTTACCGAAATAATTTTTATATTTCTTTAATTCTTCTCGAATAATTTCTATTTCTTGCTGCTGCCTTTCATTTTCTAATCGTATTTTACTAGTTAAACGCATATTTAATAATTCTATTTTCTCTTGTAAAGACTTCTCCTTAAAAATACTTAGAAAATCCTTAATATCATTACTAGGATATACCTCTTTTCCATTATAAATAATTGAAGCAGTTGGTATTGTATCTAATTCATATTGATCCAAATAATATTCAAGTGCTTTTATAAAATGCATAGAACCTTTGAATCGCTTAAGTGTTGTAATTTCTACTGTTTGTTTTATATCACTTAATTTCTTAAAACTATTGGTTAACGTAAACCCACGTTTTTTACTACTCGTCGCTTTTAAACTAAAATCTTTTGATAAATGTTCTAAGAAAAATTCTTCCATAGTAATTTGGTTAATGTTATATACATCCAGATTTGGAAGTACTCCAGTAATATAATTTAAAAGCATTTTATTACTTCCAATTATAAAGAATTCCTCTGAACGAAATCTATCTTTATAGTTATACAAAATGTAAGATATACGGTGCATTGCTACTGTAGTTTTACCACTTCCTGCTACTCCTTGGACAATAACATTATGAAACGGAGTATCACGGATAATATCGTTTTGCTCTTTTTGAATGGTTGCAATGATTTCACCTAGCACAACTTCTTTATTCTTACTTAGATATTTAGTAAGAAATTCGTCACTTGCTATTACATCAGAGTCATAATAATCAACTAATTTTTGCTCTGAAATTTCATAGGTCCGTTTTAATTCTAAGGATATATCTATGGTTTCACCAAAGGGTGATTTATATGAACTTTCACCTATATCACTGTCATAATACACACTAGAAACTGGTGCTCGCCAGTCGATAATAATCATTTCTGTACTGGTTTTACTAATGCCATTTTTGCCTATATATAAAGCAAAATTGATATTCTCCCCTTTTTCCATATAATCAATTCTACCGAAATAAGGTTTGTTTATAGCTAATAAATTCTTTTTTAATGTTCGTTCAATCATCGATTGCTGGTTTAAGCCCATTACAAGATCATTATGAAGCTCTGGGTTATTCGATCTGTAATTATCATATAATTCTTTGGTCTCTGCTGAGATTTCCTTAAGCTCTTGTGTTAAGTTATCAATGTTATTTTGTATTATTCCCACACAAAATTCTAATTGTTTTTCTTCCTTTTGCCATTCACTTAAGTTATCCTTCATATTATTTACTTGATTCATTAACTCTCCCATAATGCCCTCCTTTGGGGTTTTCCGCATTAAACCTTGTAATTTTTCATTATTTTGATCACGTAAACAATATTAATGGAAATTTTAAAATAATACTAGACTTTTATTTTAAAATATGTTATGATGCATAATGAAGTATACGTAAAAATAACAATTTAGCTGTCAGAGTTTTCTGACAGCTTTTTTTTTACTTTTTCCTATGAAAATGAATAAATTATAATTTTTATTCATTGGTTACAAAATTAAGTAATATGCATATATAGAGAATAAGTAATTATTTCGAAGGTATCTATGAAAAGAAGAAATTATAGAGTCTTCCCGGCTCAAATGGAGACTCAAACATTTGGCCAGCTGCAAGTAAATGTCATTTGCGAATATGGAAATAGACCTGTAGAAAAAGCAATCGTTGAAATATATAGAAAAGATGATCCAATAAAAATACTAGATAGCTTGCGTACTGATAGCTCAGGTCAAACACCAGTAATAGATTTACCAGCTCCAGACGCTATGTATACTATGGAACCTTCTACAACACAACCATATTCTGAATATAATCTTGTCATAAGTGTCCCAGGACTTAAAACAGTTATTATAAATGGTGTACAAATATTATCAGGTGTTACCGCAATACAAAATGCAATACTTCCTAGATTATTAACAATTGATGAAGCACCAATGGTTATTGATATCCCCCCGCATGGTTTATTTGGTGCTTATCTGATAAAACCCTATGAAGCTCCCATAAAAGATATCACTGGTTTTGAAATGAGAGATGTGAATATCCCATCACATATATTAGTACATGATGGAATTCCAAAAGATCCATCTAATAACTTTTGTATAGAATACAAAGATTATATTAAAAATGTTGTATCAGGAACCATATACGCAACCTGGCCGAAAGAAACAATTTATGCTAACATTCTAACAACACTATCCTTTTCATTAAATCGATATTATACAAACTGGTACAAAAGCCAGGGATTTGATTTTACTATAACATCTTCACCTGTATTTGATAATTTATGGTCATATGGTCGTAATATTTATGAAAATATAGATACTGCTGTTGATTATATTTTTAATTATTTTCTATCAGAACCTAATATTCTGCAACCAATTTTAACTCAAGCTTGTAACGGCAAATTAGTAATTTGTGAGGGCATGTTGTCCAGATGGGGTTCCCTTACCTTAGGTAATGACGGATATACAGCATTAGAACAAATAAGGCAATATTTGGGCGAATCTATTTATATTAATTCTACCAATGATATCTCAGGTGTGCCGCAAACATGGCCAGGATATAATCTAACACTCGGTGTAACTGGAGAAGCTGTTACCAATATGCAAAATCAACTTAATACCATATCAACTGCGTATATTGCAATACCAGCTTTGACTGTGAATGGCATATACAATCAAGAAATGGAAAATGCAATAAAAGAATTTCAAAATATCTTTTATCTACCTGAAACAGGGATTATTGATTTTGCCACCTGGTATAAAATTGGTGAGATTTATACCAGATTAAATCGTCGTGTGGACATGTGTCAATGATTTAACTTACGAAAAGCCATTTTTTAAAACTTAAATGTTTCATAATTAGCAAATTAATGATAGACATACTTTTCAAATATAAAAACAGCGGTTAATTAAGCTGATAAGATCCCTCTAAAGTTGACATGGTAGGGGTCTAATCACGAAACACCGCTGTTTTTATTTACAAAACGTTAATCTTATAAAAGAAATTACTATACTTCATATATCGTTTCATATAGTTTACAACTTAAGAAAAATACACCGATTAAAAGTATGCTACCTATGATACCCCATATGATATCATTAAATGGAACTATTGATATCACATAAGAAATAAAAGTACTAGCTAATATAATAGAACATACTGTTGTAAAAATGGGAATATCTTTCGTAAATTTAAATCTTAATGATACTAAATAAAAAAATAAAATTACAAGTGGGAGTACCAAACTAATAGATAAAAGCATTGGAAGCTTAAAATTAAGGATAAGGTACTGGGTACCTTGTGTTGAAAACCTTCTTAAAATAATGGAAATGGTATAAACGATTCCATAAATAATGGTGAATTGTAATGCATTATTTAATAATTTACCACCAAGGATTTCCCATGGTTTTTTATAAATTATTTTTTCCATAACATTGTATGGTTTTCTAAGATCATTTACTATACCTACTATAAGATAAATGCTTATCATAAAGAAAGTCACACCAGAAAAAACTGAACTAATTATTCCTACAAGTTGGCTATAGTCCTTTATATTTACTGGAACAATTATATCAACAATAGCAATACCGATTAGTATAAGATAAAAAATTTTAAAATCTTGTATTTTTTTATAAAACTCCCACTTTAATACTTCAATCATGTTCCGTTACCTCCAAATAATAATCTTCCACTGATTTATGGTAATTTTCACGTATATAATCTGCAGAAATACTGCTTATTTTGTGTTTATGCAAAATAAGTATATCATCGAATATTCCTTCTAAATCTTTAAGTAAATGACTTGATATTAATACGGTAGCATTCTCATCAATATTACTTAAAATAATCTGAATAATACTCTTCTTAACTTTTGGATCTAACCCAGCAACTGGTTCATCGAATAAGTACAATGGAACTCTCCTTGAAATTGCTAACATTAATAATACCTTTTCTACATTTCCCTTTGATAATCTACTTATATATTCTTTGGTACTAATCTGTAATTGCTCACATATTGCTAAAGATTTCTCTTTATTAAAATCGGGAAACATATCTTCGTAGTAGTCTATTGCATGCTTTACTCGCATCCAGGGATAAAGATTATTACTATCTAGCAAATAAGAAACTTCATTATGTGTAGATGATGATACTTCTTTACCGTTAATCACTACACTCCCTTTGTCGGCTTTACAAAGGTTTGCTAATATTTTAATTAAGGTAGTCTTACCAGCTCCATTCTCACCCAAAAGCCCTATTACTTTCCCTGTATCAAGGGTAAAAGATAATTGATCTAATATTAGTTTTTTACCATATTTTTTGGAGAGATTATTGATTGTAACTATATTACTCATTATCTAGTGCCTCCTTTAATAATTTTAATATCATGTCCTTATGTAATCCCATGTTTTTCATACGTGTAATAAATTCTGTCACTTGAGCTTGAATCATGTCTTCCTTTAATATCTGTCGACTATTCTCCATTACAAAAATTCCAATTCCTTTTTTGGTACGTATAATCCCATCTGATTCCAAGTGTTGCATGGCTCTTTGCATAGTTAAGGAAGTTACTTCATAAATAGAACAATATTCACGGATAGAAGGTAACTTTTCACTCTCTTTTATTTGTCCACTAATTACCTTTTCTTTTATGTCATTTGCTATCTGTAAATAAATAGGTATATTATCGTTAAACTTCATATTCAGCTCCCTTCACTATTCTACTTTCAATTTGTAATACTATAAAACAATACTTTGTCACTGTAATACTTATGTAATACAGTAACATTATACTTTTTCTCCCTTTATTTGTCAATTAAATGTTAAAAAATAAGTAAATTTTGCTTTTAACTATCTTGTAACCAAATATAAAAAGCTTCTTAATTCAAAAATGATTAAGAAGCTCTTCAAATTATATATTAAGTTTATTTACTACATGAATTTTTTGCATTTTTCTATCATAAGTATAAAGTCCATTTACCTCATCTTCTACATCGGATAATTGTGTATAAACAGTAGCTGATAAACCTTTTTTAATTAATCCTTCAATTTCTTTTTGATATAATCCTTTATATGCTTTGTTAAGTTCATTTTTATTTTTATAGATTCGATAACCGTAAATACGATTGGAATAAGAATGTAATGGTAAATAACATGCATAACCTCCAAACTCTGATAAAACAACTGCCCTTTTATCTTTTACTATATCTAACTTATGAAAATAATCATGAATACTCTTAAAATCGCCACCCTGTTGGTCAAACCATCCACTTGCATGGTCCACTAACCTAGTCTGATCCAAGCTTTTAATTAGTTTAACCGCTTTATTTGCATCGAATTGACCCCAACCTTCATTAAAAGGAACCCAAACAGCAATGGATGGACTATTATAAAGATGCTTAATTGTTCGTTTACATTCCAATAACCATTCTTTTCTTCCTTCTTTACTTTCTCTTGCATGTAATAAATAATAGTTATCCTTTATATTGGCCAATCTAGGAAAAAGCGTTGGTACGTATCCAACCATAAATGTATTATATTTGCCACCACCATTCACCATATCCTGCCACACTATCATTCCCAATCGGTCACAATGATAATACCAACGAAGTGGTTCAATCTTAATATGTTTCCTTATCATATTAAACCCTAATTCTTTCGCTTTTTGGATGTCAAATATCATAGCTTCATCACTTGGTGCCGTATATAATCCATCTGGCCAATAACCTTGATCTAACACTCCATTTTGAAAATATGGTTCATTATTTAGAAAAATTCGTGCAAAGCCATCCTTATCATTTTTTATTTCAAACTTTCTCATAGCAAAATAACTGCTGATTTTATCGTCACCATAGGTAATTTCTAGGTCATATAGATATGGATTCTCTGGACTCCAATACTTTGCATTTTGTATTGGTATCTTAAATTTCCTTTGATAACTTATAACAGTTTGAATCAAGTTTGCATTATCGTCGTAGATTTTTATCGTAAACACTTTTTTCTCATTATCTATATTTTTACTATCTATTTTTTCGTAGTCTAAATTTTCGTTATTTTTATGCTCATTAATTAATTCATTAATTATATTTTCTTTGTTTGTATTTTGGCTATTTTCATTAATTATATTTTCTTTGTTTGTATTTTGGCTATTTTCATTTTCCTTGTCTTTATTAATTTTCTCTGACATCTTTTGTTTATTTAAAGACACTTCTATATTAATGGTACTATCATCAATATTAGGAGTTAATTCTACTGATTTAATGTACTCCCATGAAACCCACTCCATCCAGACAGTTTGCCATATCCCACTTTGAGCGGTATAAAACATTCCACCCCTATCTAGTTTTTGCTTTCCTCTTGCGTGGTAAGATGTATCACTAGAATCAGTTACCTTTAGTGTTATACTATTTTCACCTGTCTTTAAGTGTTTCGTTATATCTATGGAGAAAGGAAGATATCCACCCATATGCTCTTTTGCTTTTTTTTCATTTATATAAACCTCACAATATTGGTCCACAGCACCAAAATGTAATAGACATCTTTTGTTTGGTATAATCTCATCAAAATATATTTTTTTCTCATACCATAAATATTCACCCGGTAGTAGTTGCCTATTTACCTTAGATAATACACTTTCTGGTGAAAAAGGAACTAAAATCATACCTTCATATTGAAGTGGCTTAATTGGTTTCTTTGTAATGCTATAATACCAATAACCATTTAGGTTAACATAGGATTCTCTTTCTAATTGCGGCCTAGGGTATTCATTTAATATATTTTTTGCATCTAGTTGCTCACCCCAAGGTGTATATAGTTGATGAAAGGAACGTTTTCGGTTAAACAATGGTAATGTTTTAATTGCATCTTTTAATTTCATATTTTCACCTCTATATCTAAATTGTAATATTATTCCATTATATAAAATTATATATCATCTATCAATAATAACTAGTAAGGATTTGATTTCATTTCTCATTTGTTATACTATTATTGTATGATTAAAGTTAAAAATGTTTTGTATATCTATTTCAAATATAGTTCCTACCAGTTTCAATTTCAATCACTCTTTGAGAATTCATGAAATTGAAAGCTTAATCAACTTATTTTATGTTTTCCCATCTTTAAGTTAGTATTTACAGTATTTCATAAGGAGTGATTATTTATGAACGAAATTAATGATTTTATGAATTGGATACAAGATAGTAATCATATTGTATTCTTCGGTGGTGCTGGTGTTTCAACGGAAAGTGGTATTCCAGATTTTCGAAGTGTTGACGGACTATATAATCAGCAGTATGATTATTCACCAGAAACCATTTTATGCCACACATTTTTTATGAAAAAAACAAATGAATTTTTTAGATTTTACAAAAACAAAATGATTTGCTTAGAAGCAAAACCAAATGTTACTCATTTAAAATTAGCCGAATTAGAAAGTCTCGGAAAAGTAAAAGCTGTAATAACCCAAAACATTGACGGACTCCATCAAATGGCTGGTAGTAAAAATGTAATTGAACTCCATGGATCCGTTCACAGAAATTATTGTATGAAATGTGGAAAATATCATGGTATTGAATCTATCATTTATTCCAAAGATATACCAACCTGTGAATGTGGAGGTATCATCAAACCAGATGTTGTATTATATGAAGAACCTTTAAAGGATTCCATTATTAGTGATGCTGTAGAATCCATTACAAAAGCAGATATGCTTATTGTTGGCGGAACTTCATTATCAGTTTATCCTGCTGCTGGCCTTATAGAGTATTATAAAGGTAACAAACTTGTCTTAATTAATAACTCTACAACTCCTTATGATAAACATGCAAATCTATTATTAAAGACTAGTTTAGGGGATGTATTTTCAAGGATAAAAAACATATAAATTCTCAATGCATAATTAAAGCCAACGATTTGGTTTCCCAATTTTCTGAATCATTTAAATACCGAGAAGGATTAGATTAATAAAATAATTCAAATAAGAAACAAAAATCAAAAATACTTGTTACTCATTGGTTTAATATGGTAATATAAATTGGTAAATAGAATACTATTTATGTCTATCTAATTACATTAAGTTTTAAATAATTTTTGATAAATACAGAAAGGATATGGTAATAAATATGAAAGTAAAATCAAGTCAGTACATAAAGCAAGTGAAACCTTTGCTAAAATCGTTACTTGATGAATTACTAAAGGAATATTCCTATGCTTCTATTTTAGCAACGGATTCCAAAGGTAAAATTTATTCAGTATCAAAACGTGGAACAGTGATTTCAGAAGACGATCTATTAAGCGGTCGTGGTTTTGTTATTAAAGTATATGATGGTAAAAGTTATGGTGAATATTCCTTTAATGAAATATCAGAAGGAACGATTCAAACTATAGTAAATAAAATCAAAGATAGTTTGATGCCAATCAAAAACTATTTACCAAATAATATCTCAGAAAGTGAATACGAAAAACTTGATGACGAATCATTACACGTATTGGAAAGTAGTGATTTTGAACAAAATCCCGAAGAACTAGGTGATGAAAGAATCGTTGAACTTCTAACTAAATTAAGTTTAGAAGGTAGAAGCTTCGATGAAAAAATCTTAGATTGTACAGCCAACTGTAGATTTCAACAATACCATAAATTATTTTTATCTTGTAATAAAGATATGGAACAAAATGTTCTATGGACAACCGGATCACTTGTTGTTATGGCATCAAGAGGTGAAGAAATTAAGTATAATTTTAAAGGATATTCCGGTCTTGGCGGAACTGAATTACTTGTCGCTATGGAGCATGGTATCAAGGAAGTGGCATCAACAACCCTAGAATTACTTGATAGTGAACCAATGAAACCAGGCGAATATGATTGTATCTGCACACCGGAAGTAACGGGTATGATTGTTCACGAAGCTTTCGGTCATGGCGTTGAGATGGATATGTTCGTAAAAAAACGTGCTTTAGCAGAAAAATACATTGGTGAATATGTGGCATCTCCACTTATTACTATGCATGACGGTGCTGCTGCCGCAAAAGAAACTGCCACTTATTTATTTGATGATGAAGGAGTACCCGCACAAGATACTATTGTAATTGAAAAAGGTATTTTAAAACGTGGTATTAGCGATAGCCAATCTGCAATGTATCTAAATACCAAGCCTACTGGTAACGGTCGTAGAGAAAGTTATGAAAGAAAAGCATATACTCGTATGACTAATACATACTTTGAAGCTGGTACTGATAAATTAGAAGAAATGATAGCATCCATCGAATATGGTTTTCTTCTTGAAAATGCTAATAGTGGTATGGAGGACCCGAAAAACTGGGGAATTCAAGCAATGGTTAATATTGCAAGAGAAATTAAAGATGGTAAATTTACTGGCAAAATTTTTTCACCAATTGTCTTAACTGGATATGTTCCTGATTTATTAAAATCCATTTCCATGGTGTCAGACAAATTAGAACTTGGCGGTGGAGGATTCTGCGGTAAAGGTTACAAAGAATGGGTTAAGGTATCCGATGGCGGTCCTTATATCAAAGCTAAAATTCGTTTGGGTTAATTACAATTTGAGTGTCAAAAGCCCATGTAATTAACTTACGTCAATTTGCACAATTTAAAGAAGAAAGGATCGGTGAATCAATTGTTAAATAAAATTTTATCCGCTTTAAAACAAAATAATATTAACACCTATCTGATTAATGATGATTTAAAAGAATCTGTTGAACTCTTTTTTATAAAAAAACATCTTGATATGAGAAGACAAAAGGATGTACATCATTATTCATTAACTGTTTACCATGATTTCGTGAAAGATGATGTTAAGATGCGTGGTTCTTCCACTGTAGGAATCTATAATGGTATGACCGAAGACGAAGTAAATGAAACAGTAAAGAGTGCTTATTTTGCTGCTTCCTTCGTATGTAATCCATTCTATGAAATACCGAATGGGAAAAAGCAAGAACACATAAAACTAGAAAGTTCTTTAGCAGCATTAAGTTTAGCCCAAAATGCTGGTAAAATGACGGAAGCATTATTTGCAGAAGATAATTTAGAAGATACCTTTATAAATTCTGCCGAGCTATTTATTGAGAAAACTACAAAACATATCATTAATTCAAATGGTATTGATGTGAGTTTTGAAAAATATACTGCAAAAGGCGAATTCGTAACACAATGCATAGCACCACAAGACGTAGAAACTTATCAAAATTTCTCTTACGATAATTTAGATACCGATGCGCTAAAAGCAAAAGTAAAACAAGCACTTGAAATGACAAAAGCCCGTGCAAAAGCGGTAAAAGCTCCTGCTGCTGGTGATTATAATGTTATATTATCCGGTCAAAATGTGAAAGAGATATTTAGCTATTATCTATCAAGATCTAATTCAAGTATGATATATCCAAAATATTCAAATTATGAAATAGGAACGAATGTACAAGGGGAAGATGTATCAGGAACTTTACTAAATATAACATTAAAAGCAAAAGAGCCATACAGCAATGAAGGAATTCCTATGATTGATAGGCCACTACTAGCTGATGGTAAATTACAAAGTATTCACGGTAATAGTAGATTCGGGTTTTATTTAGGTATAGAACCAACTGGTCTTTATTCTGATATTTTACTTCCTCCAGGCAATATCACTTTTGAAGAAATGAAAACAGGTAAATATCTTCATGTTATTAGTTTTTCTGATTTCCAAATGGATGACTTCTCTGGACATTTCGGTGGTGAAATCAGGCTTGCCTTCCTTAGTGATGGTACTACTGTCACACCAGTTACTGGTGGTTCTATTAACGGTAATCTATTAGAAACACAAAAAGACTTCGTATTTTCCAAAGAAATGCAAATAGAAAAAGGATATGAAGGTCCATATGCAGTACTTTTTAAAAATGTAAGTGTTGCTGGTGAATAAGATATTTGATTCTTATTTTGTATAGTAAATTTTTATCTACATTGTTATAAGATATAAAACTGTAAATTAATATAGCTATCAAATTAATAAGATTACATACAAAAAAATAAGCTACTAACTTTTATATAGATTTTAATCAGCATAAAGGTTAATAGCTTATTCCTGAGAAACAACTAAATTGTTAATTCTAACAGTTTCTTTATTCAAATCTTATATCGATATCACCGCTACTTAAATCAGCTACAATACTTTTACTACCATTATTTTCACGAATCAAATGGCCATCGTATTCTTTATTATTCACTTCTACTTTGCCATAAGATGTCTTTAAATCTAGATTGTAATCTTTGTCATTTCCAGATAAAAACAACTTCGCATTACCATAACTATCTGATATATCTGCATTTTTAATAGTTGATTTGGTAACATATAAATCACCACTGCTTAGATTTGTATCAAACTCATTAACTTTCATTTCTTTACAAGTCACGTTACCATATGAGTTTTCAATATCAATTGATTCGCAAGTAATATTTTCTATGTTACAATTACCACTAGACATAGATATTTCAAGTTCACCACTACCAAGATCCTTTTGGACTTTTTCATAGTCTGTATTTATATTCGTTAGTGTTGCATTTCCATAAGAATTGTTATACTCTAATACACCAAAATTAAAGTCTTTTATCTCACTATTTCCTGATGATAAATCAATGTTTGCTTTAGTAGCTGATGCGTTATTAATAGATAAACTTCCATAAGCTACCTCTAAATCTAGTCGTTCTGTTATGAAATCAGCAATGGATACGTCACCAGATGAAGTATCAATCATGATTTGATCCAAATTAGCATCCTTAGGTAGATATACTTTTATATAATTCCTTACATTAAAATTTAAGGAATAGGAATTTGGAAAGACATAATCGTCATTAAAACTTAATACACCGTCTTCAACCTTATATTCAGGTTCTTTATTCCAATAACTATATTTAATTTCTACATAATAGTCATCATCTTCCATTAACTCAATTTCAGCTATACTGGTACTTATGTTAATCTTATCAATATGTTCTATTACTGTCTTATCCACATTGAACTCTATAGCATCTTCTTTCTTTAAGTTATTAACATTATTAAAACTAACGGAATAACCACAACCACTTAAAATAAAAATCATCATTAGTAGAATTGATGAAATCATCAATTTAGATTTTATTTTCATTAAACCCTCCCTATTGCCATATCACAAAAACTCAAATATGGCATTGATATACTGTAATAACAAAGTCTTTTTCCATGTTAGTATATCATATCCCACTCCCTTATTCCATTATTTTCTAATTAGAATTATATTAAAAATCATATATTTTCTATATTAAAGCAAACCCGTATATTAATTTATGGCTCTGTCATAATTTATGATAGATAGTTTAAGCAGGGCTAACCTAGCCCTGCTTAATTGAAATAGTTAGTTTGCTTTATAAGAATAATATTGACGCTCCTTAAATAAAGCTTGAAATTTAAGGTAATTGCAAACCTTAAAGATATTCTTAATGATTATACAATGTATACGTGTTTTTAGCTGAATCTTTCCTCTTAGGGCAACTGAAATTACAAAATTCGTATATATTTTATAATCAATTTAATAAACTATATAATTTTGCAATTACCTAAGCTTATAGTTTAGTGTTAGCCTTGTACTCTTCAATAATCAATTGTTTCAATTTACTCCATTCGAAAGAGTTTAGGTTTTCAAAGTTGTGACCTTTTATATAACAAGGGTCATAAAAAACTCCATCCAATGTATAATTTGATTTTATATTATAACACACTGGATTACATTTGCCACATTGTGGGGTACTTTTAATGGCTTCTTTCATTTTTATAGGACTTTCTTCAGCAATTTCCCTATAATCATCAATATGAAAAAGATTAGCTTTTACCCTGAAATCCATTTCCTTTGTTTTATATTTTTCGCCTGTCTTTATTATAAACAACATACGATTCGGTTTTTTGGTGGAATATTCAATACAATATCCTTTACCTGCCTTTTGTAGGTTTCTACGCATTCCAATTTTTAATTCTAAAGATTTAGAGAGTTCATGTAAATCATACGCCACTTTTTGGTCATCCTGTGGTAAAAATTGAATTGCCCCTTGAATCAAATCTTCAGTTACTTCTTTTATAACCATAAATCCCTCCCAAATAGTATCGAAATAATCAACCGTTTATCTATTACACTTATTTCTAAAATTTTGATTTCTCATAATTATATGGTATGCTAGTTCCTACTACAACATCTTCTATTTTATCTATAATTAACCAGTCATCCATATTATTTTGGTGATCAAATTCCATTGGAGTTATTTCTTTTACATTAATAAATTCAACCAAACACAGGCATTTCTTATGCCATCTCTCCATTTGTTTTGTTGATAAACATAACTTAGGTTGATGTAATGAGAGTATTTCCTTAATTTCATCATCTGTTAATTTTACATAGTTAAGTACATTGTAAACTTTTGCTGATGCAGAAATAATCCCAGTTCCTTTTTTCATAAAATACAATAATTCACCATCAAAAACCCTACTATGTGGTATTTTTCTTCCTGCAGCTCCACGAACTATCATAGTTTTCTCGCCTGCAAGAATTTTTTCTAATACTTTTTCTTTATCATCACAATATACTACATGTACCATAGTTTTCTCCTTTTTCCATTACCTTTAACTAGTCAAATGCGAAATATTAAAGAGGCTCTTAATCATCATACAATTGTACAAATTTATTGCTAAGTCCTTTTCCTAAGGCTATTAAAGCTATAAAATTCGTATTAATTGCATAATAAATTAAATAAACTATATCGTTTCGCAATTGATGCTTACCTTCATCAATTAAAATTTATAATGACTTTTTAGTTATAGGGACCCATACTTCACACTTATAATCTTCCGCTTGTTGGTTCCCTTCATAATAAACTTCAATATCAGGTGCATTTGCATATTCATAACCAGAGCTAGGTAACCATTCTGTAATTATCCTTCTTTGCAAATTCTGTATCGCATTAGGCAATGCACCAATACATTCAAACATTGCCCACGTACATTCTGGTACTATATAGTCCACCAAATCACTTGGTGTCTCTCCATTAGATGA
>JARBTX010000060.1 GCA_029239975.1 Anaerocolumna sp. | reverse complement strand
AGGGTCTGGAATAAAAATCGTGTACTTATAATCATCCTTATTCTCAGGATACCTACTATTTCATAACTTGATTCATATACGAATTTAGAATCAACCAAATAATCAGATAGTCCTATTCCAATTTTATTATAATGAAGTTTCAGATTGAGATTATCTCCTACCCTAACATGATAATAACTTGCTATGGCCTCGCTAATTAAGATAACATCATTTTGATTCTCTTGATATTCTTCATGGTTAAAGATGCGTCCATCTTTTAGTACTAATTCGTTAAAATAATACGGTTCCGAAGCTTCAAGGCTTGATACTGTGGTAACTGGAAGTGAATTATCTACGACTGTAATTGCATCTTTTAATTCTAATATCTGTTTTCCTTCATCCGAGAGTAGAAAATCTGGATTTTCTGTCAAATCTATAATACTAGGAATATCATTTGCTATTTCTGACATACCAGGGGAAAGAATAAGCATTGGGCTTTTTTCATTGGTAATTTTTCCAATTACAAGGTATTCATGTTCCTTAATAAAGTTATAGTTTAATGAATTTCCTTGTTCATCTAAGTCATTTATTACAATATAGGAATTCTCTCTAACTCTTTTACCATAAACGTTCTCTTTAACGACTCCCATATAAGGATCATCTTTATATTTTGTAATATTATTTACCGTAACTATGATGTAATTAGAAAGTACAGTATTATCACGTTTTATAGTATTATTATCAATAAAAGCCCAAGCTGCTTTTTCCATATCCACAGATTTAACATTTTTATGGTTTTCTAATGCCTTAAAATTAAAATTCATTAAATCAGAATTCATAGATTTATAAAAATTTATCTCATCAACATCAGAATCTCCTAGATACCTAAGCTCAGTAACGGTAGTAAAAGTTTTATCTGCATCTAATAACATGGAACACGCGGAATCATACATTCTTGCCCCTATATTTATAAAAATAGTAAGAACAATAAGTAAAAAGAAAAAAAGAAAACTTTTTTTGGTGTTCTTATGATACTTTTCATGCTATGTTTAAATATCATGGCTGTACCCCCTACTCCTGCTCATTTAACATCTGCATGTTACCCAGTAACTATAACCCATTTCCATTTTTTTGTAAATACTCATACTTAACACAATCATAAAATGAAGTAATTTACATTATAAGCTTATAACAATTGGTATCTTAACCAGTTTAAGTGGATGAACATTTATAATAAAGAATTATAAGAAAAGGAATGCTTTACATTAATAAGTAGTAAAGTCATTCCTTTTGATTTTATTTTCTTCTTTCTTTCATTAAATTAAATCTTTAGACGATTATAATAGACTTTTTTACTTATTTAACAATTACTTTAATAATAAAGAATATAATAACTAGCCAAATTATAATAATAGGAATTGAGTAATACCAACTCTTTGGTTTTCCTGTTTTCCAGAGATTTTCTGATTCTATTCTGCACTTCTTAAATATATCTTTTGGTATAAGTTTGATTGTAAGTGCTACTAATGCAGGTAATATAAGTAAGTCGTCTAAATAACCAAGTACAGGAATAAAGTCTGGAATCAAGTCGATTGGTGATAGGGCATATGCAATGGTTATACCCGCAATCACTTTAGCTAAAATCGGTGTTTCTTTCTTTTTTAATGCTATAAAAATTGCTGGTATATCTGTTTTAAGTTGTTTCGCTCTTTCTTTTAAATTCATATTACTCTCCCATTATCTTATATTGTATGGTCAATTGCGAAAGGATATAATTTATTGAATTCATCATACAATTTATAAGAATTTTTTGGCTTTAGTTGCCTATTTATGTTATGTGTTTCAAATCAATATCTAATAATGATAATTAATTAGAATCTAATTATACAATATCATATTTATAATTTCACTATTTTGACAAAAATAATATAATACCCTTGTTGTTTTACCTTACTCCCTTGTTATACCAAACATATCGTGCTATACTTTTTAGAATAATCCAAAAGAAAGAAGGGATTCTATGAAATATATTGATTTACATGTTCATTCCAATGCTTCTGATGGAACTCTTACACCTACAGAAGTAGTTGATTTAGCTATAAAAAATAACTTATCTGCTATCGCATTAACAGACCACGATACCTTAGATGGCGTAGCCGAAGCAAAAGAACGTGCAGAGCTTTACAATGAAAAGGGATATTCCTTAAATGTAATTCCAGGGACCGAAATTTCTGTATCTTATAAAAAAAGGGATATTCATATATTAGGATTATTTATTGATCCTACTAATGAAACGATTCGCAATGCACTAGATACAGCAAGGCGTAACCGTGATGCCAGAAATGAAAAAATGACAGCAAATTTGCGTGAAGCTGGAATTGATATTACCGTTGAAAAAATGCGTGAAGTTGAAGGAGAAGCCGTTTTAACCAGAGCTCATTTTGCAAAATATATGGTGGAACACGGATATGTAAAAACCATGCAAGATGCCTTTATAAAGTATCTTAATGATGATTCACCTTATTATGTCCCACGTGAATATTTAAAACCAGAGGAAGCTATTGAATTAATTCATACAGCAGGTGGTTTAGCTATTTTAGCTCATCCACTCCTTTACAAATATACCTTAACACAAGTTGATGAACTAGTATCCTTTTTAACTGAGTTTGGATTGGATGGAATAGAAGCAATTTATTCATCCAATACAGGATTTGATGAAGGTCGTATGAGACATATTGCGAATAAGTATGGTTTAGTTTTAACCGGTGGGTCAGATTTTCATGGAGCTAATAAGCCTGATTTAGATTTGGGAACTGGACGTGGTAATTTAAAAATTCCCATTTCTATTTTAGAAAACCTAGAAGAACGTTTAAAAATAAAGTACTCATGCTAGAAAAATTATAATTTACAATAAAAGAAGGAGTTCTTTGCAATTTAATTCGCAAAGTAACTCCTTTTATTTATTAGGTAATTACTAAAATATATAGTTTGTTAAATTGCTTATACAATATATATTCGAATTTTCTAGCTTCAGTTTCCCTAAGGGGCAAGATTCAGCTAAAAACACGTATATATTTGTATAAGTAATAAGGACATCTTTATGTTTCGTAATTGCCTAATTATATTATATTTGATTCTCTTTATGCTTTTTCTGGAGTACCTGGTTTTTCAACTTCAGTGATTGCAGCTTTCTTCATAGGAATACGACAGTTTTTGTTATTACCAAATTCTACAATAACTACTTCTTCCATAACATCGATTACAACACCATAGAAACCACTAGTTGTTAATACACTATCACCAGCTTCAATTGTTGATAATAAAGCTTGTAATGCTTTTTGTTGCTTTTTCTGTGGTCTAATTGCCATAAAGTAGAATACAACACCCATGATGATAATCCAACCAACTGTAAAACTTAAGGACATTCCTGGAGCTGCATTTTCTGCTAAAAATATAAGGTTGTTCATAAATTTCCTCCTAGATTATAATAATTATATTAAAATAAAACATTCTAAATATATTAATTTAAGCTTCGCCTTCTTTGAAACCTTCTAATCTCATCTTCTTATACTCTTTGTAACGTTTTTCTTCAATTGCAGTTCGAATCTCTTCCATCATATTATTATAAAAATATAAATTATGAGTAACTAAAAGTCTTAACCCTAACATCTCTTTTGCTTTTAATAAATGTCTGATGTATGCTCTGCTATAATGCTTGCAAGTAGGACACCCACACTCTTCATCAATAGGACGACTATCTAATTCATATTTTGCATTCATAAGATTCATTTTACCATGGTTTGTATATGCATGACCATGTCGTCCATTTCTTGCTGGATAAACACAATCAAAGAAATCAACACCACGATCAACCGCTTCTAATATATTCTCTGGAGTTCCAACACCCATCAAATAAGTTGGTTTTTCTAATGGTAAATACGGTACTGTTTCTTCTATAATACGATACATTTCTGAGTGAGATTCACCAACTGCCAAACCACCAAGGGCATAACCATCTAAATCTAATTCAGAAATTCGTTTAGCATGTTCGATTCGAATATCTTCAAAGGTACCACCTTGATTAATTCCAAATAACATTTGATTTTTATTAATTGTATCATCCAAGGAATTAAGTCTTGCCATTTCTTTTTTGCAGCGCATTAGCCATCTTGTTGTCCGATCTACTGAATTCTGCATATATTCTCTTGTTGCAGGATGTGGCGGACATTCATCAAATGCCATTGCTATGGTGGAAGCAAGATTCGATTGTATCTGCATACTTTCTTCCGGTCCCATAAATATTTTTCTGCCGTCAATATGGGAGCTAAAATATACGCCTTCTTCTTTTATTTTGCGAAGGCTTGATAATGAAAAAACTTGAAAACCACCTGAATCTGTTAATATTGGTTTATCCCATACCATGAATTTATGAAGTCCACCAAGTTTTTTAATCACTTTATCACCAGTTCTTACATGTAAATGATATGTGTTGGAAAGCTCAACCTGTGTTTTTATACCTTGTAAATCAACAGTTGATACTGCACCTTTTATTGCTGCCACTGTCCCTACATTCATAAACACTGGTGTCTGAATTGTGCCGTGAACGGTATGAAACTCACCACGTTTCGCATTACCGTCTCTGCATATTAACCTATACATATATTTCTCCGTTCTAATTCCTAAATAAGATACCAAAATATCCATTGGTACAAGTATACCTTTATTGGAATTCTTTTTCAACTAAAATTTTTATTAACGTTATAAAATAAATAAAAAAGCAAATAATTTTTTCCATATTTTGTTGCATTTTTCCAAATAAATTGATAAAATATGATTAAAAAATGTACGGAAGAAGCAGATTATGTCAATTAAAAAGAACTTGAGAATAACCCTAATTATAATTTCTATTGTACCAATTATAATTGTATCTATTCTAGCATATCGCCTAATTTCTGTAAGACTTATCACAAGTAAAAGTGACAACTTACAGCACTTGGCTGAAACGAATAGCAACGGATTAATTGCTTTAATTAAGAATCAACAAACAGAGGTTAATCTACTTGCAAATCAGAGCCAAATTTATAATCTAGCTTTTAGTAGTCAAAATTCAACTGACTACAAATCTACACATTATAATGCTATCTATCAAAATGCAAATAATCTACTCACTAAGCGTTGTAGAATGTATGATTCCTGTGAAAGAATTACTTTATATGATGCAAATAAAAAAGTAATTGCATGCTCAGATAATTCTTTTGTTGGTAATAATAATTCAGATAGTATAACCTTATCTTATATTAAGGCCACACGTGCCACTGCAAAAGGTGTAAGTGGTTTATTGGAATTCAACAATACTTTAGGTGAAACAATTCATAGTATTGAAATTGGATGCCCCATTATTAACGAGACTGCAAAAGACTCTCCAATTATAGGTTATATTGTCAGTACAGTTAGTATCTCTTACTTTAAAAATTTTCTTAATTCAATCGTTTTGGGTGATACTGGATATGGTTTACTCATTGATAAAAAAGGTACTATAATCTATAATCCTGATACAAAAAAAGTTGGTAACTTGATAAAATCCGAAAGAATTAAGAATTTAGTATCCGATTTTTATACTGGAAGCATAAATCAAAGCGGAAGTTTTAGGTATAATTATGATGGAATTGATCGTTTGTATGGCTACAGTGTAATTCCAGATTTAGATTGGGTCTTATTAGTAAAACAAGATGTTAATGAAATCATTGATTTAGCGAATATAAATCTTTATGTATTAGGTTGGACTGTTTTAATCCTTATATTGTTAATGATCTTAATTAGTAATTACATAACCAGAGCATATACTGATCCAATTATAGAGTTAAAAGATACTATGCAGATAGCATCGGAAGGCAACCTTGATATACGCTCTAATATTAATTCGGATAATGAATTTGGAGAACTATCGAGAAGCTTAAATAAAATGTTACATATAATAAAAAGTAATTATAATGAATTATCGGATATGCATGAGGAACTTGTAATAAATGAAGAAGAACTTAGGTCCAATTATAATCACATTGAATATTTGGCGTATCACGATATTTTGACTAATCTACCCAATAAATTAGCCTTTATTGAGCGAGTTAATACTACCTTAGCCTCTTCACCAGGCTCAAATAAACTTCATGCAGTTTATTTCGTTGATCTTGATAACTTTAAAACTATAAATGATACATTAGGTCATGACTATGGAGATAATCTTTTAACACAAACAGCTGAACAATTATTGTTTATGACTTCATCTGATGATATTTTAGCCAGAGCAGGTGGAGACGAATTCTTATTATTCCGTGAAAACCTAAATTCAATATCTGAAGCAACTGACTTTGCTGCTCAAGTGATAAATGCTTTTAGGAAACCTTTTAACTTAAATGGCGAAATTGCCTATGTTTCTATGAGTATCGGTATCGCTATTTATCCAAAGAATGGTTTAACGACAAATTCATTGATTAAAAATGCGGATATTGCAATGTACAAATCAAAAGATACTGGTAAGAATAAGTACACTTTATTCGATAAAAGCATGGAAGATGAATTAAACCGAAATACGATTATCTTGGAAGTATTACGTCATGCTATAAATAATCAAGAAATCTATGTTAAATATCAACCACAATTTAATATAACCAATGATAAAATTATTGGATTTGAAGCTTTGATGCGGATTAAGAATTCAAAATTAGGTGATATATCACCTACTGAATTTATACCAATCGCAGAAGAAAGTGGATTAATTGTTGAATTAGGTGAATGGATTTTAAGAGAAGCTTGTCGATTTAATAAGAGTTTACTTGATTTAGGTTTTCCTACCTACATTGTTTCCGTTAATATATCTTCAATTCAAATTAATCGTGCTGGATTTATATATATGCTAGATAATATATTAAAAGAGACTGGGCTACCACCTGAATTATTGGAACTAGAAATAACAGAAAGTACTATAGTTTCTTCCCTTGCTGATGCAACTAAACTGCTTGCTAATCTTCAAGCACTTGGAGTACGAATATCACTTGATGATTTTGGTACTGGTTATTCCTCTTTAAATTATCTAACTAGCATGCCAATTAATACATTAAAGATTGATAAGTCCTTTATTGATAATATAAGTAGCAACAAAAAAGATTCCTATATCGCTGAAGCTATTATAAGTCTTGCACACAGTATTGATGTAGAGGTAATCGCTGAAGGTGTTGAAGATCATAATCAATTAGATATTCTAAAACATAAAAAATGTGATATCGTTCAGGGCTTTGTATATAGTAAACCATTATTACCTACTGCTTTAATTGATATTCTTTAAAACAAAACTAAATGGGATTATAAGTTATTTATGAAACTTAAATTACATTTTCATAAACTTACTATAATCCCATCTTTAATTTATCATGTTGAAATATATCTTTTGTATTTTTTACTCTTTTGTATTTTTTACTCTTTTGTATTTACTACTCTTTTTATTTACTACTCTTTTGCAATGAATTTATCTAAAATTACTTCAAATTCATCATTTACACCATCATAAGAAACACTTAAGGTTTTCGATAAATCCAAACTTAAAATACCTAAAAAGGATTTTGCATCCACTATTATTCTATTATAATATATATCAATATCAAAATCACATTTACCCGCTACATCTACAAACTCTTTTACATCGTCTGGTTTATGCAATTTAATCTGTTTTGTTACCATTTCATCCTCCATTCTGGAAAAGCACCACGAATTTAGGTGCAGCCATATATCCTATCCTATTTACCTATCATATGACAATTTCTAATTATTGTACACTCATGATGAATTAATACGTTTTTTGTTATATTATGTTATATCATGTAATTTTACATTCGTCAAACGATTAAGTTAAATTAGTAAAGTATTAATATAAAATAAATGCTGTTTTATTTATAATAAAAATGTATTATAATAAGCTCAAATTGGGAATTTTTACATGGAGGGTATGTATGGAATTAATTAAATTAAAAGAAGTATCACAATCGATAAAAATGAATGTTGAAAAGGTTATCGTAGGTAAATCATCTACTATTGACTTAATATTAACTGCGCTTCTTGCCAATGGACACATTTTATTAGAAGATGTCCCAGGTACGGGAAAAACTATGTTAGCAAAAGCACTGGCAGCATCAATAGAAGCAGACTTTAAAAGAATACAATTTACACCAGACTTACTTCCATCTGATATTACCGGATTAAACTACTATAATCAAAAACAGGGTGAATTCACGTTCCGAAGTGGTCCTGTTTTTACTAATATATTATTGGCCGACGAAATTAATCGTGCCACACCTAGAACGCAATCTAGTTTATTAGAATGTATGGAAGAAAAACAAATCACCATAGATGGAGAAACTAGAGTATTAGAGAAGCCTTTTTTAGTTATTGCAACTCAAAACCCAATTGAAACAGCAGGAACTTTTCCTTTACCAGAAGCACAATTAGATCGTTTTTTAATGCAAATAAGCATGGGATTTCCAAATTTTAATGAAGAAATTACGATCCTAAACAGATTTATGAAGGATAATCCACTTACTGATTTAGGACCTGTTTGCAGGAAAGAAGATTTACTCAGTATGCAAGAATCAATAAAATCAATTTATATTCATCCAGCGTTAATGGAATATATAATTGCGATAGTGAATAGCACAAGAAGCAACAAAAATACATCCTTAGGTGTTAGTCCTAGAGGCAGTTTAGGATTCTTAAGAGCTGTACAAGCATATGCTGCAATAACAGGTTTTCCTTATGTTACACCAGAGATGATTCAGTATATTGCTCCATTTGTATTATCACATCGACTAGTTTTAAAAACTTCATATAATAAAAATTCTTCATCCAGGGAGATTATAGACAGTATATTAACAGAAACTCCTGTTCCTACTGAAGATTTTAGTCGGAGGTAAAGAAATGAAAATACTATCGGCTTTGCTTGGAGCTTTGATATTGTATTATTTGCAAAATTACCTTTACAGACGTTACTGGAATAAAGGACTTAATGTATCTATCCGTTTTTCTTCTGATAGAACAATGGAAGGTGAAGAACTTGAATTGTATGAAACTGTAGTAAATAAAAAGTTTCTTCCCCTACCCATTATAAAAGTTAAGTTTATGGCATCTAAACACTTAGAATTTTTAGATTCTAACAATTCTAGCGTCACTGATAATTATTATCGCAACGAATTAATTTCTATTATGATGTACCAAAAATTAACCAGAACTCTTCGCTTTTTATGTTCTCATAGGGGTTATTATAATATTAATAATATCGATGTTGTATGTTCTGATATATTTGTGTCTTTTGAAGCTGTGAATAATTATCCTGTAGATGCATACCTTTATGTGTATCCCAGATTAATCAACTCAGACCAGTTTCAGATTCCATTTCAAAAAATGCTTGGTACTGTATTAACAAAACGCTTTATAATGGAAGATCCTTTTGAGTTTAGGAGTATTAGAGAATATCAATCCTTTGATACGTTAAAGTCTGTAAATTGGAAAGCATCTGCAAAAACAGGGTCCTTAAAGGTAAATGTGAATGACTTTACTGCCTCAAGGCAAGTTAAGATATTTTTAAATTTAGAATCAGAGACAATTTTAATATATGAAGATCTTCAGGAAGAAAGTATTCGAATTGCAGCGTCTTTTGCTTTAGGTTTTATTAACCAAGGCATCCCAACTGCTATATATACTAATGCAAGAGATGTGATTACCAAAAATATTTTAAATGTACCTGCTGGATCTGGGGAAAATCACCTTCGTAATTTAAACGAAGCTTTAGCACGTATCGATACAAAGCAATCCATTCCACCATTTGTCCAGACGATTCAAGATACTTTTAAACAATCAAATGATGATGATTTTATTATTTTGATTTCTACTTATCAAAAGGTTGATTTACAGGATTTATTAAATAGTAAGCTGAATAATAAAACAGACTTCTCTTGGATTGTACCCATAAATCATGATATCAAGTTATCAATACAGGAAGAATTAATGAATCACGTTATCGCTTGGGAAGTAGAATAATTAACTTCAAAAAAATTATGATAATTTGGATGCGCATGGGAGGTTCTATGAATAATAAACAGTATCAGACAATAGCTGATCTAATTAATGTTGTATTAAGATTTATCATTGCTTATACTATGATAAGCATACTTATTGTTTCTACTTTAAAACGTACCGATTATGTATATCAAGCTTTATGGTTATTACCAGCTCCATTTATCTCATATTTTATTGGAAAGCACTGTAAACATATCTGGACTTTTTTATTAAGTCATATTCTATTATTTATTATATATATTGTTACAAGTACCAACATTTTTATTACTATATTTTATTTTATATATCTTATTGTACTTAGTATCCTTGAGTTGAAAAATAGATTAAAATCAGAAATTGTTGCAAAATCAAACACTTCTTTGTTATTTCTTTCAATTTTACTGTTAATGAATATTTTATGTTTTTATATGAACTTAAATCAGCTGAACCAATTATTTTTTTCTTTTGTTTTCATATATGTTTTACTTTATTTACTAAATATGTATATATTAAATTTTGAACGCTTTTTTCAAAATCATGAAAATTTATCAAATGTTCCAATTAATAAAATCAGGGGCACAAATAATTTATTGATATTGTTTTTTGGGAGTTTTTGCTTCGTTGTAATGTTACTATTTACTAACTTACCATTAAAAGGTTTATTATCTGGTTTCGGAAGTTTTCTACTAACCATTTTAAAGCACTTATTTTCTCTCATTGCATCACTTTTTAATTCTAATACAGTACCAAATGAAGTAGTAGAAGATCCAGTTGTAACAGAAGAATCACCACTACCGGTTTATAATGAATCCACATCAAAACTATTTGAAATAATTCAGAATATAATACTTACTTTCATTACCATTGCTGTTATTGGTGCTATAATTGCAATTCTCATATATCTTTTCTATAAACTTTACCAACGCTTTTATGAGAAAAAACAAAATAATTATAAAGATAAAATTGAATTTATATCCCCTTTTGATAAAAAAGAAGATATAAAAAAGGAATCAAACCTTAAAACTTCAACATTCAGGTTTACACAATTATTTGGCAGATCCAACAGCGAACGAATCCGAAAAACCTTCTATAAAGCAATACAAAGTCGTGGAGATTCAGATCAAATAACAGGTAATTTAACCCCAAAGGAATTATCTAGGTATGCTTTTACAAATAATAGTGGCTTATTAGCCAATACTACTGATCCAGAAAAGTTGGAAGAGTTAACTTATCTCTACGAAAAAGCACGATATAGTAATGAAGAGTGTAGTAAAGAAGAAGTAATTAAAACAAAAAATTTGTTAAAATAAGTAAACTTAAGATATATAATTAAAGGGTTATTGTAAATCGGATTCTTTTTACAATAACCACTTTATTTAATACTATTCGCATCACTTCTAAGTGTATTAAAACTATTAAATAGATTAATAATTCCATATCCCCATTCTTTATTAGGATACATAAGGTTTTGATCTCGTTTTGCACCACGAATAAATAAGTTCCTTATTTCAACTGTATCTATCTGCGTGTAATTACCTTTTACAACACCCCACTCTAAAAGCATTGCCGCAATGCCAGCAGTATGAGCTGCAGCTACACTGGTACCACTACCAACCTTATACCCATTATTTAGAGATGGACCTACAATATTTACGCCTGGGGCTGCAACCACTGGTGCTATACTCTCCGTTCTCATGAAACCTCTACTAGCTTTTGCATATAAACTTTGATTTGTATGATCATAAGCAGTTACTACGATTGGTATATATGTATTTCCTGGCGATGTTAAAGTATATTCTGGATCAGGTCTTAAAAAATATGTTTCTGCATTTAGAAACTGTTCCATTGGTAACCATATATGAAATCTTGAATCTAAATTACTACTTGCATAAACACGAAATCTCCACAATCCTTCTGTTGGATTTAAGAATCGTATTAGTATCAGCTCATCACCTGATTGAGACTCTACTATTTGATAATCAATATTTATCACTGTTTTTTCAAAGATAAATCTTATTTCCCTTGTTTCATCTAATCTTGCAGGTATTCTTGGAATATATTCGCCAGCAGGAGATAGGATATCAATTGAAAATGTATTTGGTGCAGTTCCCCATAATTCCATCGAAAATCCCGAAACATTTGTACCAACTTTTAATTCAACTGTATCATAATCACCACCTTTTGGAATTGCACCATAATAATGATGTTTAGAATTGCCTTCATTACCACCAGCAATGGTTAAGGCTACCCCATTTCTGGATGCTATTGTTGATAAATAAGTACTTAATGCACCCCGCTCATCATGTGCACCTTGACTAGTCCCAATCCCAACTATTATCGATATTGGTCGTTTTACTTTCTTTGCAAAACGCTCTAGGTACCTAATACCATGTATAAAATCATTTTTTTGATAACAGGTAATACCTTCTGGAATACACCAAAAGTCTTTTATAATTTTTTTAGCCGGTTTTAACTTAACTACTACAATCTCGGCATCTGGAACTATACCCGAAAAGTTATTCGCTTCACTTCTGTTTCCCGCAGCAATACCAGCTAGATATGTGCCATGTCCATTTTCGTCGGTACTTGGAACAATCGATAAAGGATTCTCATTAGCCAATGCTAAATTTAATTGTTCTTGATTGTATTCTGTACCAAAATGATATTCTTCTGGTTCTCCACCTTCTGTTTGTATTGTTTGATCCCATATGGAAAGTATCTTAGAAGTTCCATCAGCTTTCTTAAATGCATCATGAGTATATTCAATTCCAGTATCAACAATACCAACTAAAACACCAGCACCAGTTAAATTTAATCTTGGTATATTTCTCACTTTAACGATACCGGATGCTTCTATACTAGTTAGATCCAATAAGCCATAACAATTTGGATAAGCACCATATCCATATAAATGAATAAAATTCTTAGGTAACTGATTAACCGGAAAATAAACACTTACATTCTCATAATTAAGAACGTCATAACATACTTGGTATTTACTTAATATATCATCTAATGCTTCTCCATATTTAAACATAAAATCAAAATAATCTTCACTTAAAATCTGATCTTTACAATTCTGATCCATAGACAATCATCTCCGATAGAATGATTTCTGTATTTAAATATATGAGATTTTTTTTCTATTATTCATTTGAAAGCCAGTCGTGGGTTTTAATATAAAGACGCGGTTACATTAGTCGAATGATGAACGAATTAGAAACGTAAACTCTTTCTTACACAACAAAAAAAGCATTATCTATAAAAGATAATGCTTCACAGGGGATGAGAGAATCGAACTCCCGCTAAAGGTTTTGGAGACCCTTGTCATACCATTTGACCAATCCCCTAACTATTGCTTGTGATGACTTGTACAATCAACACTGCCTTTATATCTTACACTGAATTGTCTAAATTGTCAAGATAATTTTATAAATATCTTAAACTTTTTTATTGTACTTTTTCTAATTTATCAAAGTAAGTATTTAACAGATTCATAGTCTCATCTGAAAGCTCAATTGGATAAAAATCATAATAAGGTCTTAATAGTAGAAATATTCGGTTCATGCTTAATCGTTCGATTGCAACTTCACCATTAACCACAATTATATTATCGAGATAACCATACTCTAAACCTTGATTACTGTACGGGTTGGAATTGTAATTAATTATTAATACATAACCTGGAATGGTATCTTTTTTGTTTTCAAAGTCTAGCATTTTTGTTGACTTTAAATTAGAGATTTTAGTTCCTTGTAAATCACTAATAATTTTATTTATATCTTCTTTCTTTAATTCAATAAATTCTTCTGTTCTTTCGAATTTTCCATCCACATTTACACTTTTATAAATACGAATTTGATCCGGTGTTTTTATATCTGATAATGTCACCTTACTGCTTGGTATCGCAAATGGTATCATAAAGGAATTAGCAAATAAAAATAGATATACTATAAATCCAAAAAAGCTTGTTAATAGGTTTATCTTATTAAAGCTTACTCCAATTGATTTTAGCCTAAAATATTCGATTATACCTTTACTAAAAAAACTAATAAAAATAAAAACAGCAGCAGCGAAGCAAAATATGAGATACGAATTTTCATAAAAGCTACTTTTACTAATAACCAAATCATAACAGGCAACTGCAGTTAATGAAAAAATTATAATTCGTATACACAATAACAGTTTTTCGATGAGCATATACGTCTTATTTTTAAAATAATCGTTTATAGGTGATAATACAACAGAGATAAAAAATACTAGACATAAAGCCAAATAGGAATAAATATTGACACTTTTATCATTAGATATATAAGATACAAATAAATATATGCCAGAAACAATTGTTATAACAAGTAATATATTATCTAACATGTTATTTTTCTTCTTATTTATCATATTATCTAATGTATCAAGTTTACCTGTACTCTCATTACTAATATTACTTTCATTTTGCTCAATATGATTTCGTTCTAAGTTAGGACGCTTATCATATAACATTTCCCAGTTTTCATCTAGAAAATTATTTGACTCCATATTAATTTGATTATTATTGGTTTCACTTTTTCCATTACTTTTATTATTACTATTAATTTCACTATTTCCATTACTTTCATTACTTTCATTACTACTATTGATTTCATTATTACTATTAGTTTCGTTATTACTATTAGTTTCGTTATTAACTTTATTCATAGTTATCCTCATCTAATTTTATTAATGTATAAGCACTTCTATTATATTCCAATTGTATTGTTATATCAATAACTATAAAACATAGTAAGATAATCTTAAGATATAGAAAGAATCGTCAAAAGCAAAATTGCATACCAATGGTTACTTTGGATTTGATTATGCTATTTTGCTTTTGACCTCTCTCATATGCTTACTGATGTTTTAATTAGATTAGTATTATTCGAAAGGAAAACGATGTGATAAATTTAACATATTCCTTACATTGATAAAATCATTTTGCACAGAAGTACCCAATGGTATCCCTTTTTCTTTTCGTTCTAACCAACATAAGTATTCTTTCTCTCCCGCTGTATAGATTCTCTTTTCCCCTGGTGCTAATTTAGAAGCCCTTAGTTCACGTAATATATTACCTGCAATTGTTTTAAAGCTGTCAGCTCCTAAAAAAGCATTGGTATCAATGGCAATAAAGAAATGACCGAGGTGATAAGGATTTTTTTCACCTAATTTATCTAACCCAGTTAACATCTTTAAATAACTACCGGCTTGTAGTGCGGCGGACAATATTTCAACGACAGTCGCATAACCATACCCCTTATAACCTGCTAATTCTTCACCTATACCACCTAGTGGTGCTAATGCTGCATCGTCATTGGTTAAATCAATTAATATTTGTTTACTATCTGTTAATGCCGAGCCATTCCCACCTATTACCATGCCCTTAGGAGTGTCTTTCCCTATTCTTGCATAATACTCAATTTTACCACGTTGTGTTATACTTGTTGCACAATCTAACATAAATGGAAAATCTTCATCGGTCGGAAGTCCAATGGTTAAAGGATTGGTACCTAACATATTTTCGACACCAAAGGTTGGTGCAATGGAAGGTCTTGCATTTGTTCCTGTAATACCAATCATATTTTCTTTTGTAGCCATACTTGCATAGTAACCAGCTATACCATAATGTGTTGAATTACGGGTGGCTACCATTCCCATCCCATATTCTTTTGCCTTTTCTATTGCCATTTGCATGGACTTATAAGCAATGATCATACCCATTCCGTCATGCCCGTCAACAACAGCAGTAGTTTTTGTTTCTTTTATTATCTCGAATTCTGTTATTGGTTGTTGAATTCCTGAAAGAATTCTATCTATGTATATTGTTTTAAATCGATTGCACCCATGACTTTCAATACCTCTTCTGTCACTTTCAAGTAATACATCAGAGCATATTTTAGCTTCCTGCTCCGGTACCCCTAATTTTATAAAGGATGCAGTCATAAAATCATCAACCATTTCAAAAGGAACCATCTGTCTTGTATCCATTTAATTCTCCTGTTAAGAATATTCTTAATACAATATATGAGAGATTAATCTATTCATTAATATATAAATATATTTATTTGAACTGAATTAGATAAAAAAGGCTACTGCTTTTTACTATAATACCTGATATCAAGTAATATGTAATAAACAATAACCTTTTAATTATGTTTCTTTAGAAATGAATAACATTAATAATTTATCATAAAAATTTGAATTCTCAATTACAATTTGACTCTACCATCGGAATGATTTGCTTTAATTTTCTCAGTTTCAATAAAGAATTTAATATATAAAACTGTTATTAGCATTATAATAAATCCTATCATATTCAATACTTGTTGAGCATAAATGGTAACCCCACCAATACTCAAACTGGATTTTTGTAAGTAATCTAACATTTTTCCACCAATAATCGAAACAAAAAATCCAAATACTCCAGAGATAGAAGAAACGAAAGTTAGCCATATCATTCTTTTCTCATTTTTAAAGAAATCCAATTGGACTCCAAATAGGCCGATACCTACAAAAGCCCATGCTGTTGATGAAAATATAGTTCCAACTATGTGCATTGGATAGGCATTTCCTGGGACAGTAATTGCCATAAAGAATAAGTTTAAACCAAGTGCTAACAGTGAATAACGAAGTATTTTAGCCATTCCATATTTATCTGCTAATCTTCCAAACTTTGGTGTTATGTAGATTCGATAGAGATTTGCGATAAAGCCTACCAGCATAATAAATGTATATGGAAGTTTTAATTCATTGATTTGATAACTTGCATAAAATGGTGTACAAATATAAAATGCGAAAGTATAAAGAAACTGTAACGTAAATGCTTTCCTGAATTTTCGGTCTGTAAAGGCTTCTTTTATTTCAAGTAAAATTCCTTGGCCTTTATCCTTTTGTTCGACTTCAATTTCTTTTGCCTTTTTTGCAAGCCTACCATGCATTTCTTTTCCATCTTGATTCATATAAGATATCTTTGGTTCTTTCATCTTAGAAAGTGCAACCACATTAATAACTACCAAGATAAAAATTAGTATACCTATAATAATAAAACCAGTCATAATATTTCTCGTCTTGAAATAATCCAATATCATACCTGCAAGTAACATGGTACTTGAAACAATAAATACTGCGATAGAATCCTTTATTGAAAAGTACTTCCCACGCAATCTGCTAGGAACAAGACTTGCTATCCAATCTTGTGCTGCTGGAGTTCCAATCTGTACAAAAATCTGACCTATAAAATATAGTATAATAATAAAGACTGCCTTCTCTGAATTCCTAATCGACAATAATGGAATAAAATATATTAACGTAAATAACACTCTATGCATTGCTGTAGCACATACTAAAAATTTATATTTTTTGATACGTTTCATATATTGTATCAAGAAAATCTGAGAAATTGCTGCAAGGCTTACTAGTGATGTTATAATCCCTATATTAGCATCTGATATTCCACAATAAGCCATTAATGTTGCTAAAAAAGTACCCCCTGATAATTGCACAATCGTTTGTGCTGCGCTATCACCTACAGTGAAATATACTCTACTTTTTTTGAAATCCTGCTTACTCTCTGGTAATGCCATAAAATAGATTCTTCTCATCTGTGCTAATAGATATCTATTAATATCCATAAAATTACTAAACATCTGCTTTGCGATTTCCTCCATATCTAACGTATCATACCTAATAAATTGTTTCAATTCATTATAACTATTCCTAATCAATAACCATACCTATTATACTATAAAACCCCCTTACTGTAATTGAAATTATTTTATTTTTACATGTAAGTTTTTGCTAGAAAATATGTAAAAATCATATAAATTTAAAACGAATCCCTTTTAATTAATATAGTTTTTTACTACATCAACGTTTTTTACATTATACAATAATACAAATTTTATTTGTTTTTGATTTTCTTAGTTTGAATTGTTTCTATTTTAATCGTTTCAGTTTTATTCTAGTATACTAATATATTACAATACGATTATTATACAGTAAATGTACTATATCATCATACATTTGCTTTTTCCTATAACAAAATATAGTTGTATTTCCAATTCTAACATTAATTTACAAATATGGAATTGATAGTTACCATGGAATCATTTATAATAATGATTAGTACTTTTTAAATAGTATAGTAGGAGGTAACAAGATGAATCATTTACTAATTGTCGTTGATATGCAAAATGATTTTATAGATGGATCTTTAGGTACGAAAGAAGCTACAGAAATTATCCCTAATGTTGTTAAAAAAATAAATGAGTATCAAGAAGCTGGTAACCAAATTGTCTTTACTATGGATACTCATAAGGAAGATTATATGGATACCATGGAAGGCAAAAAACTACCTATTATCCATTGTATAAAAGATACTTATGGATGGAATATATGCGATGAGATTCAGAGAAATTTTAATTTAGAACAATATAAGATTTATACCAAAAATACATTTGGTTCTAGTGAGCTTGCAAGAGATTTATTGAATGGAGTATATAATGATGTTACTTTAGTCGAATTAATTGGTATTTGTACGGATATCTGCGTTATAAGTAACGCTTTACTAGTAAAGACTTTTTTACCTAATATTCCTATTATAGTAGATGCAAGCTGTTGCGCAGGTGTTTCAAAAAACAGTCATATTAATGCACTGGAAGCTATAAAAATGTGCCATATTGATATTATAGGAGAAATTTAACCATGAAAACATGCCCTAACTGTCATGAACTAGTAGGTGATAATGCTAACACATGTTTTCAATGCGGATATACCTTTGGTGAAAATGGGTCTATTCAATATATTTGTATGGATTGTGGCAAACCACTACCGTTTGCATATAGTAATTGCCAATGTGGTGGTAGAGCTACGTCACGACATACTACAGAAGTTTCTAACACTGGTAGTACAAAAAAAGACTCTAGACTTTATTGGCTATTTAATAAAAAACATCTAAAATTAAAATTAGCTATACTTATTCTACTTATGATCTTAATTCCTTTGTATTTCATAATCTTTCTTACAAAAGGGGTTTATTATGAGAATTCTTTTATGAAAATAGAGAAAACCGGTGACACTATCTTATTTTCCGGAAAACATTATAATAAAGATATTATGGTAGAAGTAAAGAATGGACTAGACACAAAGTCAATAAAATATGTGGATTTTCATTTACCTAATAATATAAACAGATCATATATCGTCAATTATAACAAAATCGATTGGAAAAATGGACTCATAATAAAAACTTCTGGTGGTGAAACAATATTTGATGGTACTTATTTAAGTGGATATTTATTTGAGAAAGATAATACACCTTTCTTAGATTATACGATAAGAGCCGACGTTAAAAAACCGTTTGATGATACTTATCAGATTTCTCCTTACAATGTCATTACATTTGCTTTCGACGACTTTATACGATTCCGTGGTAATGTGACACTATTAATAATAGCTTTTATATTATTATTGATTACATTTATTGATTATATGTTCCCAATGTTTTTCTTTCGTTTAGAACACTTTATCGATGTTCGTAATCCTGAACCAAGCGATTTTTATCTATTTTTTCAAAGATTAACTTGGATTCTTGTTCCAATTATTTCTGTAATACTATTAATAATAGCATTGTTTGGAGATTTTGTTTTTAGGTAACATAACTTGAATCTACTTTATAGGTAAACCTTATTTTTCAAAATACAAATTAACAAAATATCTACTGATTAACGAAAGGAAACTATAATACTATGTTTACTGTTGCTACCGATTGGAATCCAAAACAGTCCTTACTAAAAGAATTAATCCTAAAAAAAGAATTTTTTACTGACTCTTTAAATCTGATAAAAGATATGCATTCCTTGGTACATCTATCAGAGATGTCATGTAGTTCTATAACTACTTATGCGGATGAAGTCCTACATGAGTTAACTGAATGTGATTATAGTATTATGCCTACAAATAAAGATGTAACAATTGCATGGAATCTATGGCACATTACTCGTATAGAAGATCTCACTATGAATCTATTGGTAAATGATTCAAACCAAGTTCTCGATAATGCTTGGTTGACTAAATTACATATAGACGTACGTGATACTGGCAATGCAATGAGTGACGATGAAATAATTGACTTAAGTAATAAAATTGATAAGTCAGTTCTAATAAATTATAGAAATACTGTAGGAAAAAGAACACGGGAAATATTAGATCAATTAACTTTTTCGGATTTAAAGAGAAAAGTAAAAAAAGAAAGCTTAGAGCGAATTTTACTAGAAGGTGGTGTAACTACACAAGGTGATTCCATTTGGTTACTTGATTTTTGGGGTAATAAGACAGTTGCTGGAATTATACAAATGCCATTAACTAGACACCAAATTGTGCATTTAAATGATTGTGTAAAATTAAGAAAGAAAATAAACACAATAGCTAACAAACGTTCCAAGCAAATTTAATAAATTCATTTCTTTTTAAATAAAAAATTTAAATCCTATAAAAATTATACATGAATTTATTAATTTCGGGTTATACTATCTTTGAGGTGATAATTATGTCATATGTTGCGCCAGCTATAAAGGATAAATTTGAAACCCTTTCCGTAGATCTTAAGAATGCAATTCTAGAACGGGACGTTCAATTATATACGATTCATGATTTAATTAACGTCCTAGAGAAAATTGTTAATGAAGCAGATGAACCTGCTACAGCACGCTAATTTAAACAAAAATGGACTATTACTCTTGTAATAGTCCATTTTATGTTATTTCTTTGTAATTGTTTTATTATCACTAATTATAATACAATTACTTAACAATTGCTTCAATTGCATGTTTTACATTGTCAGTAATATCTCTTTGATAAGCAATTTCATGTTCCATATTACGTGAAACATCATTTGAGATATATGCAGCATCTAATATCTTTTGAAATACAGTTTTTACATCACTCACCATTGCATTTTGTTTTTCAACAATATCATAGATGCGATTCATAGCATCAATAGTTTCAGATACAAAGGTTTGAATAGATTGAATTGTTTCAGAAATTTCCTTTGAAGATTTTGACGATTGAGCGGCTAAATTTCTAACTTCACCAGCCACCACAGCAAATCCTTTTCCTTGTTCACCAGCTCTAGCAGCTTCGATGGAAGCATTAAGAGATAACATATTTGTTTTATTGGAGATACCTGCAATAACACCTGCAAATCCTTCAATCATATTAGAGAGATTCTTCATCTGACTCATATTTTTTGATGAATTTCCTACTGCCTCATCCAATATTTTAATTCGATCTAATAATTCATCAACACATTCAATACCTTCCTTTACTAGGTTTAATGATGTATCAGAACTATTAATTACATCAAATGCATTCTTTTCTACTTTTAACTGCGATGAATCTAAGTTATTAATTATTACCCCAAAATTTTCAATAAACTCTTCCTGTTTCTTTGTTAAAGTGGCAAGTTCTTCACAATCTTTTGTACAATCCATCCTAAATACCTCCAAAATTATTTCTTTGATTAATTGATAAATAGATTTATGATATCACGTATGTTTTTCACACCTATTAATTTAATATTAGAATTTTTAATATTCTCTTCATTAACTTTAGGTAATACACATACATTATAACCCATTTTGGACGCTTCCAACACACGTTGCTCTGCATTGTTTACTGCTCTTATCTCTCCAGTTAGTCCAATTTCTCCAAACACAATTGTATTACTATCTAATGCTCGATTTTTATAACTTGATAATATTGCAAGAACAATTGCTAAATCAAGGGAAGGTTCACTTATCTTCATACCACCTGCCACATTGATATAAGCATCCATAGAAGCCATGTTAATACCTAAGCGTTTCTCTAATACTGCCATTAGCAAATTTACTCTATTATAATCTGTTCCTGCAGCGGTTCTTCTTGGCATATTAAAATTTGTTTGGCAAACTAAGGCTTGTACTTCAACAAGGATAGGTCTTGTTCCTTCAACGGAAGCAGTTACCACTGAACCAGGTTCCCCTTCCGGTTTCCCTTGCAGCATAAATTCAGATGGATTGTTCACTTCTATAAGACCTTTATCCCGCATCTCAAATACACCAATTTCATTTGTAGATCCAAAACGATTTTTAACAGCTCTAAGTATTCGGTAAGATGCTTTACTATCTCCTTCAAAGTATAATACGGTATCAACCATATGCTCGAGTACTCTAGGTCCTGCTACAACACCTTCCTTTGTAACATGCCCTACTATAAAGATCGATATACCTAAACCTTTTGCCAAATGCATCAAAGTACCTGTAGTTTCTCTTACTTGACTAACACTTCCAGGCGCTGCTCCTATCTCTTCTTTGTACATGGTTTGTATAGAATCTATTATCACAATTTCTGGGTTAATCTTTCGTATGGTATCTTCAATACTATCCAAATTAGTTTCACTTAATAATAGTAAATCTCCATGAAATGTACCCAATCGATCCGCACGCATTTTTATCTGTTTTAGAGATTCCTCACCAGAAATATATAATATTTTATTTTGTTTTGCAGCTAAGTCACGGCACATTTGTAAAAGTAATGTTGATTTACCAATACCTGGGTCTCCTCCAACTAATACCAAAGAACCTACAACTATTCCGCCACCTAGGACTCGATCCAATTCTCCGATACCTGTAACAATTCTATGGTCTTCATCTGTTGTTACTTTAGATAACAATTCTGGCTCTAGAGTCTTAATTCCATTCGCATTATGTATTGATGATTTTTTGATCACAGGTTCTTCCACAAAAGTATCCCATTGTTTACAACCAGGACACTGTCCCATCCACTTAGATGCTTCGAAACCGCATTCTTTACAGAAAAAAACGGTTTTACTTTTTGCCATATATTTCTCCCCCAGTAAAAAAGGAACTGTCTTGGACTTTATAAAGTTCCCAAAACAGTTCCCAAATCATTTACTACAAACCTTAGGAATATTATTAAAGTTTTACAACTCGAATAGCCGTGCTATGATTTTCTCCTAATTCTACACTAAACATAAGCTTGCCACCTAAATTAGTCTTCATTTTTCCTACGTTTGTATCATCAATGTAGATTTTATAATCTTTTTCAGCCTCTAATTCTAGAGTAATTTGTGCATCTTCCAGTCCTTCAACTGTAAATGTAACTTCTTTTTCAGTTACATTTAAGTTTTCTACTGCTGTTCCAGGAACTGATTCATATACGAACATCCCATTTTTCTCTAATTTCGTAATTTCCTTAAATGTTTTTACCTTATATAAATCACCGTTATGCTCAAAATCTGTAACCTTTGATTTTGTTTCTAATTTATAATTGCCAAAACTGATTGTCCCATTGCTCTCTTTGCGTATTAATTCATCAATTACTGACATTTTAAATCCTCCTACTTTCGTTAAACACTTTATTCTCCTAAAAATCATTGGTTGCACCTTTTATCGAATCAAACAAAGATAATACCTTTTGTTCTTCTTGAGCTTCCGAATTAAAGTTGCTTATATAACTAACTCTATTATATAATATTTGCATAATAATTTCTAGTCATATATGCACGAGTTATGAATTATTTTCTGGAAATTTTAATTTCTTTGTCAATAAGTTCTACATTAACACGGTCCCCACCTTGAATACTGCCTTCAAGTATTGCTTCTGCTAGTTTATCTTCAATATTCGTTTGTATTGCTCTTCTTAAAGGTCTAGCACCATAGTTTTGATCAAAGCCGATTTCCGAAATATGAGTTATAATTTCATCATTCACTTCTAATTCCAGATTCATCTGTTGTTTTGATCTCTTAACAATTGATTTTAACATGATACCAACAATACTCTTAATATCCTCTTTTGTTAAGGAATGGAATACAATAATTTCGTCAATACGATTGATGAATTCTGGTTTAAAAATACGTTTAACTTCTTCCATAACTCCATCTTTCATCTTCTTATAATCTTCTTTTTCATCTGTTACGGAAGCAAAGCCCAAACGTTTTGGTGATATAATATTTTGAGCTCCTGCATTGGAGGTCATAATAATAATTGTATTTTTAAAACTTACTTTTCTACCTTGCGCATCGGTAATGTGTCCATCATCTAATACTTGTAAAAGAATATTAAATACATCTGGATGAGCTTTTTCTACTTCATCAAATAAAATGACTGAATACGGATTCTGCCTTACTTTTTCGCTTAACTGTCCACCTTCATCATATCCAACGTATCCTGGAGGTGATCCAATAAGTTTTGAAACACTGTGTTTCTCCATATATTCGGACATATCAACTCGTATCATGGAATTTTCACTACCAAACATAGCTTCTGCTAATGCTTTGGATAGTTCTGTTTTACCTACACCAGTAGGTCCTAAGAAAAGGAATGAACCAATCGGACGGTTAGGATCTTTTAATCCTACACGGCCTCTACGTATTGCTTTTGATACTGCAGATACTGCATCTTCTTGACCAATAACACGTTCATGTAATATAGATTCTAGATTCCGTAATCGTTCTGACTCTTCTTCAGCTAATTTTCTAACAGGTATTTTAGTCCAACTAGATATGATATCAGCGATTTCGTTTTCACCAACTACTAACAAGGTATCCAGCTTTTCTTTTTCTGTTCGAACTTGTAATACATTTAAGCGGTTTGATATATCTTCTTGTTGCTTCTTGATTTCACCAGCACGTTCGTAAGCTTCATTTTTAATCGCCATTTCTTTTTCTTCTTCTAATTTTGTAAGTTCTGCTTCTAGTTCTTTTACTTCTGGTGATGTAATATAAGTGCTTAATCTAACTTTAGATGCCGCTTCATCCATTAAATCGATTGCTTTATCTGGTAGATAACGATCATTGATATATCTACTTGACATTCTTACAGCTGCAATTAATGCATCATCCGTAATTTTAACTTTATGATGAGCTTCATAACTATCGCGAAGACCCTTTAATATTAATATTGCTTCTTCTTCCGATGGTTCATCTACTACAACTGGTTGGAATCTTCTCTCAAGTGCTGCATCTTTTTCAATATATTTACGATATTCTTCTCGGGTTGTGGCACCAATGATTTGGAGTTCCCCCCTAGCTAAGGATGGCTTTAATATATTAGATGCATCAATCGCACCTTCTGCACCACCAGCACCGATAATGGTATGAATCTCATCAATGAAAAGTAATACGTTACCGTCACTCATAACTTCACTGATTACTTTTTTAATTCGTTCTTCGAATTCACCTCTGTATTTTGAACCTGCTACCATACCGGATAAATCTAGAGTTAATACTCGTTTATCTTTTATAATTTCAGGTATATTTCCTTCTACAATTTTTCTTGCAAGGCCTTCCGCGATTGCTGTTTTACCAACACCTGGTTCACCTACTAAACAAGGGTTATTTTTTGTCCTTCTACTTAAAATCTGAATAACACGTTGAATTTCTGATTCTCTTCCAATAACCGGGTCTAACTTGCCTTCTCTGGCATATTCCGTTAAATCTCTGCTGTATTGATCAAGAGTAGGTGTACTTGATTTTGCCTTTGCTTTTCCTTTATTGGTGGCATACTCGTTTTTAGCTGCATTCATATCTGCTCCAACAGCTGTTAAAATATCTACATATAACTTTTGTACATTTATTCCTAATGTATTTAATAATCTGACTGCAATACAATCTGATTCTTTAATTAACGCAATTAAAATATGCTCAGTACCGATTAATTGAGCTTTTAGTCTTATTGCTTCTTTATAACTCTGGTCTAGAATTCGTTTCGATCTTGGAGTAAATCCATCTACTTCTGATACTTCCATAGAAGAATTTGGTGCGATTAATTGATTCACTAATTCTACTACTTTATCAACATCAACACCATTTTTTTCTAGCACTTTTGAAGCAACTCCATCTGCTTCTAATAATCCAATGAGCAAATGCTCTGTCCCTACATAATTATGAGATAGCTTATACGCGATTTCTGTTGCAAACGTAATCGCAGCTCTAGCACTTTCCGTATATTTATCGTTCATGGTAACCTCCTTGAATTTTTGTTATTTTATATCCGGCAGTTTTTTTCGTATATAATCTGCCCTATATTTATCTCTTTGTATACTACCTACATTTTTATCTAAATTGCATTGTAAATTACCCGGTTGAATTTCCATCATCAATTCATGTACATTATAAACTTCACCGAAATGAAGAAGTTCTAAATCTATACCTAACTTAACATGTGCTAATAAAGTCATAGCGTCTGTAGAAGAAAGTTGTTTTGCGTACTTTAAAACTCCATAAGAACGATGTACTTTATCATCAATTTCATCATAGCTATTGGTAAGTAAATACTCTCGCTGTCTTCTTTCTTGCTTCATAACCTGTTCAACAATGCGATTAATTCCCTCGATGATTTCATGTTCTGTACTACCTAATGTTTTTTGATTGGAAATTTGATAGATACTTCCTAAACTTTTGGATGCTTCTCCATAAGTACCTCGAAATGCAATGCCATATTGACCTAATTCTTCTGCCAGTTTACCTATTTTACCTGCTACAGTTAATGCAGGAAGAAATACCATGTAAGAAGCCCTTAAACCAGTACCTACATTGGTTGGACAGGAAGTCAGATATCCGTACTTTTCATGAAATGAAAATCCTAATATTTCGTTGGCTATATCATCGATTTTATTTGCAGTCTGAAATGCCTCTTCAATATTCATTCCACCTGTAATAGATTGTATTCTAAGATGATCTTCTTCATTTATCATTATGCTAACTTTTTCATCTTCTGATAATATTAAACCAGTACGTTGTTCTTTTGCTATTAATAAAGGACTAATGATATAGCGTTCCACCATAGCAGCTTTGTCCGTATCAGATAAAACATCTACATTACAACTGTAATATTTTTTTGCAGATTGCGTTTCTATCATCGGACTTGTTTCTTTTACCTTTTCTACTAAATCGATTGCTTGTTTATCAGAAAGTTTTGCTGAAAAAGGATAACTTTTTAAATTACGTGCCAGACGAATACGGCTAGAGATAACAACATCATGATTTCTACAGGTCTCTTTGTACCATTTATGCATTGTTCATCTCCTCCTTTTTTAATTCACGAATCAAGTCCCTAAGTTTTGCAGCCTCTTCAAATTCTTCTTTTTCTATGGCATCTTGTAACCGAATAGATAATTTCTCAATCTCAGGAAGTTCTTTTACTAATTTTTCAGTTTTAGTTTCAAAACCTTTCGGCTTTTTACCAGTGTGGGCCTCAGAACCTTGAATACTCTTTATACTTTTTTCTAGTATCTTATGAAAACTATCATAGCATTGACTACAGCCAAATCTTCCAACCTTCATAAATTCAGAATATGTCATACCGCA
>JARBTX010000059.1 GCA_029239975.1 Anaerocolumna sp. | reverse complement strand
ACCAAATAGGATATAAACATAAAAAACAAATAATTATCATGAAAATTGTATTTATAGTATCAAATATTACAGTACCTCTAGAACGTTTGATTGTTGTACCAACTGTTTTTTTCACAATGAGTCCTCCTTTTAGTATAATGATCTGCCTAACAGTTTTTTACAGGTTGTATTTGAGATCAATAGCAAGAACAAAGCAATTACTGATTTAAACAAACCAACTGCAGTTGCATAAGAGTATTTACCCATTGTCATACCTACTTGATATACGTAAGTGTCAATAACCTGGCTTCGAGATACGTTAATCTGATTCTTTAAATTCATAATCTGGTCAAAATTAGCATTCATTAAACCAGAAACTTGTAAAATAAGCATAATAGCAATTGTTCCAGTGATAGATGGTAAAGTTATGTATATAATCTTTTGAATCTTAGTAGCACCGTCTACTGTTGCTGCTTCGTAAATCTGTTGATCTACACCAGTAATAGCCGCAAGGTAAATAATTGCTCCCCATCCAAGTTCTTTCCAACTATCTGTAATCAGAGCCAATCCCCAGAAATATTTTGGTTCACCAAGGAATGAAATTGGTTCTTTTAATATATGAGTAGCTACAAGAAAATCATTGATAACGCCACCGTCTTTTGCTAACCAAGTAGTTAAAATACCACCAAGAACTACCCATGAAAGAAAGTGTGGTAAATATGAGATTGTTTGTGAAATCTTTTTAAACTTTACTCCTCTTATTTCATTAATAAGAAGTGCAAACAGAATTGGTAGTGGAAAACCAATTACTAATTTAAGCAAACTAATTCCTAACGTATTCGTTAAAACATCAAAAAAATTAGAATCAGCAAAAAACTCTTTAAAGTATTTTAGTCCAACCCAAGGTGCCTCTGCGATTGTTTTAGTTATTTTAAATTTTTTAAAAGCAATTATAATACCGCCCATTGGTATATAATTGAAAACAAGCATCCAGATAATACCGGGTAAAACCATTAATTGCAAATATCTTTGCCCCCACCATTTTTGCATCGTTTTGCTAAATCCCAGTTTCTGCTTAGGCAGAATCACATTCTCTTTTGCACTTGTTTTAGCCATACTATTTCCTCCATATCTTCTTATACTGATATCATACAAAATATTCTCATGGGATATAATGAATTTTTTTTATATATGGTGTCATTTTTTTATATTTTGAACATATTAAACTAAAATTCATATAAAATTATAAAATATATACCATATTTTGTATAAAATTTAATTTAAACTAATGTTTTCAGTTTTGATGATAGTACTTCCCATTTTTATTTTTTTCCAAGTTTTTTCATTAATCTTTATTTTATGATCTTTCTTTAACTCTGAAAATGCTTTGTCAAATGCATCAGTAGTTGCCTTTTCAACAGCTTCATTTACAGCAGAATCGTATTTCTTAGTAGAAGTGTTATCTTTTAGTTTTATGATATAGTAACCTTTACTTGTCTCAACAATGTTACTAACTTCATTGACTGTCATAGATTTAATCGTTTCTTCTAATATTTCTTCTTCCCCAAAGGTATCTTGTCCTGCTAAAAATGATAGCTCACCGGAAGATACGTTGGTTCCTTCTGTAAGCGTTGTTAAATCATCTGTTTCTTTTGCTTTATCTAGTAAAGCTTCAAGTTCATTATAATCATCTTTTTGTGCAAATATATATTGTATATCGTATTGTTTGTAATCATCTGGGTTAAATTCTGCTTTTATCGCTTCTTCATCAACACCTAGAGTCTTTATATAATTTTCATAATACTTGGTAGCAAGTGTTATTTTTTCTTGGATTTGTATAAGCTTTTCATCAGATAATTCTGTGAGTTTTAATTGATCAGGCTGGATATTCTTCAATATGTTATCAACTTTACCTTTACTCATTTCTTTGTCGGAATCAGTCAATTCATATCCTTCATCAACTGCCATTTTATAAAACATTTCATACCTTATGGCATTTTGCATAGCCATATCTTTCATGGCCTCACTCATACTAGTTCCATCTTCTGTTTTGATATTCCAATAATTTTCTCCGTCACCTGTAAAAGATGCATATAACTGTCCTTGTATTTCAGCTAACATAACATGGTACATCATTTCATCAAGGTAAACCTTTGAATCATCTACTGTTAATACTAATGTATCTGCATAGGGCTTGTCCGCCGTACTACATCCAGCAGTCATAATAACTACCAAACTCAATATCAGACTAAATTTCATCAAAGATAAAAGTTTTTTCACAATAACTCCTCCATAATCTACTGGTCTTATGTCTTATGTCTTATGTCTTATGTTCAATTTCAGTATATCAGAAAGTGAGTGTGTCTAAAGGACTATTTTTTATACTTAGGTGTCTTTTTTTTAGTTTGTTTAAAAAACGTTCATTTTATAAAAAATATATACCTAAACACTAAGCTATAAAAATAAAGGGTAATATATAATACCCTTTATTTAATAAGTTTTTATACAAAGAAATATGAGTGATACTATATATGTCTGGAACTGCACCTTAAAGTTCATTACTTTCAAAATGCATCTCTGTTCAAATATATATATCACTCATATTTAATGATTTATAAAGCTTTTATCACCTTATATACTTTATTCTATTTTAACAATTAATTATTCTTTATTCAAATACTTTTACACGGTCACTCACTGGCAAATATTCTTTTACTCCAGGTTCTCCTGTAGGTTTTCCAAAAGGCATTTGGGCAATTAGCTTCCAACTAGATGGTAAACTCCATTCATTTTTCACATTGGACTCGATCAATTCGTTATAATGTTGTAAGGAAGCACCATATCCTTCTGTCTCTAGCGCTGTCCATATAACAAATTGATGCATACCATTTGATTGCTGAGCCCATACAGGGAAATTATCTTTATAAAGTGCAAATTGTTCCTGTAATGATTCTATAATACTATTGTCTTCGAAAAATAACACGGTACCATAACCTGCTTTGAATGAACTGATTTTTTCTTCTGTTGAACTAAAACTTTCTGCAGGAACCACTTTTCTTAATTCTTCTATAGTAAGATCCCATAACTTATCATGTTGATTTCCTAATAATAAAACAACTCTTGTACTTTGTGAATTAAATGCTGATGGTGTATGTTTTACAGCATGTTCTATTAAACTTTTAAGTTTATCATCCGCTATCACGCTTTCTTTACTAATTCCATAAAATGTACGTCTGTCTGCTACTGCAGTTAAAAATTCTTTATTCATATATAATTCCTCCTATTTAAATTAAATTATGCATTAAATTAATTTTTATAACTAAACTCTTTTCAACATTTCTATTATTAGAATGTGTGAAGTTTCATCTGCATCGATTATGATATCTTCTTCTATAATTTCTAAAGCATCTCTATCCTGTAATTGTATATTATTAATTGTTGAGTTACCTTCTATTTGAACGAGGTACGCTTGCCTTCCTTTACCTACAAAAAATTCTTGCTTTTTACCTTTCTCTAACTCTAACGTATAGAGATTTGCATCTTGGTTAATTTTTATAGGGGCATCCCCTTGTTTATTAGATACCATATGAAGCAATTTATTTTTTCTCTCTTCCCATAAAAAACGATAATCACCATATACTGGCTTATAGCCTGCTTTGTCTGGGAAAATCCAAATCTGTAAAAATCTTGCCACACTATCACCGAAATTATGCTCACTGTGGAATACACCTGTACCAGCACTCATGTATTGCACCTGACCACGAGTGATTGTATTCTTATTCCCCATGCTATCTCCATGAGTAAGTTCACCATTTACAACATATGAAATAATCTCCATATCGTTATGAGGATGTGTATCAAATCCAGAGTTCGGTTCAATCAAATCATCATTAATTACTCTTAATACACCAAAATTTATATTGAATGGATTATAATAATCAGCAAATGAAAAATGAAATTTACTTTTTAGCCACCCATGATTACTACTACCCATATCAGTACTATTTAACTTTTTTAACAATCATTACACTCCTTTCACTTATTATACTCATTGATTTAATATATCTCTATATATAAATATCATACTCAAATAACTATTTGTTATTTTATATTAGTTAGTTACTTTTAATAACTTCCTGTGACCTTATTATTACACAAACCTTTTTCTTTGTCAATAATATTTTTTAACTTTTTAACATTTAATGAAATACAAAAATCTATGTACATAATAAAATACAAAAAAACTACAAAAACAAAAAGTTTTTGTAGTTTTTTATATTTAATAAATGTATTTTTTTATATAACACAAGCAAGGAAATCAAACCTGTTACCATGACGGAACTTATTATCACTGATTCCATCTTTCAGCCCATTTTTGTATTTCATCCATAACTGGTTCTAATTCGATTCCTTTTTGAGTTAGTTCATATTCAATCCGTACTGGGGTTTCAGGATATACTTTTCTAGTAACAATTCCTTCTTTTTCAAGTTCTTTAAATCGTTCTGTGAGCATTCTTGCACTTAGATTAGGGATGGCCTCCGAAATATCAGAAAAACGCTTTTGCCCACTTAAAAGGGTCCTAATAATTAATCCTGTCCATCTTTTACCCAACAGCTCAAATGCATTTTCAAACTTTGGACACATATGATATTTTTCCATTTAGACCTCCATCCTGCCGAAACATCGTGAATCCCAGCGTCAACACAATATACTAAAAGTGAATTAGAAAAATAATTCACTTTGTGAAAAATCTTGATTTTTCACACTACCTCTATACTGTTATAAATAATAAGGTAATACGTACAATCATATTAATATTTTATTTTCCCTGTTAGAACATTTTTTTTAATATAATCAAATGTTTCATTTTCACCTTTTTCTTGTAGCATGGTGAGTAAATCATATATTAATTTTTTTGTATCTTCATTGATTAAGTAATGTTCCTTGGAAGCTTCAAAGTAGTGCAATGGATCACTATCTTTATATTTTTCTTTATTGTATGTTTTACTTGCTGCAATACGGTCACAAAACATTTCTATTACGTATTTCACAGGCATTTTCATTCCTGCCATCGGCTTATCTTTCTCTAAACTATAATCAATCCAATATTCTAAGTGATGTTTGTTTCTGCCTTTATGATGTAACCATGCTGCACTATACCCTTTGTTTTCTCGTTCAGCATTATTGGGACTTCTATTTCCCTGATAATATCTTGCACCTACTATAAATTCAACAAAGGAATATTTCGATAAATCATGAAGTAAACCTTGTTTATATAATTCTGCCCGAAAGCAATATTTCATAACGAGCCATTTATGATGATTAATTGTTCTTAAATGTTGCAGCCATTTCATATTTTATCTCCACTTTTTTTGTTTCTATTTATAATCTGATGCGTAAACATTTTACTATAAAACAATAGATAAATCTATAAAAAAATAAAATTATAAAAATTAGCTAATCGTTTCTAGCAATCTAATTAGTAAAAAAATTTGCAATTAAAAATCTATTGCCCTATAATTAATAGTAATTTGGATAATATATTTAATTATTAATAGTTTTTAGGAGATTGTAATGAAACGTAATTCTAAGTTTTATATTAAGCTATTTTTTTCAACTTTCATGATAAGTGCTTTTACCTTTGGTGGTGGGTATGTAATTGTTCCTTTATTACGTAAAAAGTTTGTAGAAGAATTAAAATGGATTGATGAAAAAGAAATGCTCGACCTTACAGCTATCGCTCAAGCTTCACCTGGTGCCATTGCTGTAAATACTTCGATTTTAATAGGCTATCACTTATCAGGAATAATTGGTTCTTTATTTACCGTACTTGGTACGGTATTGCCGCCATTTCTTATATTATCTGTAGTATCTTTAGTATATACTGCTTTTCGAGATTCTGTCATCATTGGATTTATATTAAAAGGAATGCAGGCTGGAGTTTCTGCTGTCATTATTGATGTAGTTTATAATATGATTGTAGAAATCCTTGGTGAAAAGAAAGCTATGCCCGTTATTATTGCAATATGTGCCTTTATAGCTTCTTACTTTTTCCATGTAAATGTAGCACTCATTGTTTTAGCCTGTGGTGCCTATGGAGCATTATCTTTATTAAAACAAAAAAAATAACGAAAAGAGTAAATATATGATTTTATTAAAATTATTCTGGAGTTTCTTCCAAATCGGTTTATTTAGCATAGGGGGTGGTTATGCAGCACTACCTCTAATCCAAAATCAAATAGTAGATATTCACCATTGGCTTACCATGGATGAATTTACGGATGTTATTACTATATCACAAATGACCCCTGGGCCAATTGCAATAAACTCTGCTACTTTTGTTGGCATTAAGATTGCAGGAATCTTAGGAGCAATTATTGCTACTCTAGGCTGTATTTTCCCTTCATGTATTATTGTTCTTACGGTAGGTTACTTATTTAAGAAATACCGTAGTTTTAAGGTAGTACAAGGTATTATGAACGGTTTACGTCCTGCTATCGTTTCTTTAATTGCATCTGCAGGTATTACGATTTTAATAACTTCCATATGGCACTCCGGTAAATTTTCTACAAATATAGCCGACTTAGATTTTATCTCAATTTTTTTAATAGTAATCTCATTTGTATTATTAAGAAAATGGAAGACCAATCCAATCTTTGTTATTTTAGGTTCTGGAATTGTAGGTCTCATTGCTTATTCAATCCTTTAATTTGATATTTCTAACTATTTTTTGTTATTTGACCTTCAATAGTTATAAATCCACCTTCTATAGAAGATACATCTACATCTGAATAAATTAAATCTAATTCTATTTCATAAATGTATAGATCACTCTTATTCAATTCATCGATATATTCCATATAAAAGGATTCATTTTTATGAATAGAAGGAAAACTATTTTCATTTTCTATACCTAAGGTTCCGTTAAAAGACAGTGTGTAAGGTATTGAGATTAATTCTTTTTTTAAACCTTTACTATCTCTTCTATATAGTCGAAACATTAGATATAATTGTTTATTTACTGTAACACTATAGTTAATATAGCAATTATATCTTATTCTTAATGTAGCATAGCTTTTTGACTCTAAATGTAAAGATATCTGCCCTGCTACTACTCTATTTTCAATTCCCATGTGATCTAAATCAATAAAATTACTTTTCTTGTATTCAAATATTGAATAACGATTCGTTTCCACTGGTTTTTTTTCACTACTCATTATACTATCTTTTTCTTTCACACTACCCCTCCATGCTGCCGATAACTCATCTGTTTGGTTGTTATTCGACTTATTTCTAACTTTTTCTCATAATATAACATATGATTTAATATAAGATTTGTGAAAAGTGTAAATTCAGAAATAATTTTGTATGAGAGTGAATTTAATAGGGGGATATGGTTTCTACTATAACCTATCACGTTTTATTTACTGGTTGAATCAAACATAGTTTCCATTAATTTATTGTAGAATTTAATGAAAAAAGGCGCTACAATGTTTAGAGACGCATTATGTAAACCAATATAAACCCTGGGAGGTTATTTAATGAATAAAAAATATTTGATTATCCTATCTACACTTTTGTTGCTGGTGGTAGGATTTGTGGGTTATTATTATTTAGGAAAATCTACATCAGAAATGTCCTACCCCTCGTTTCTAAACGCGGTAGACAATAGTCAGGTCGAAAAAGTAATTATGAATAAAGATGGTAATACATTTTCAGTGCAATTGGCAAGCGAACCAGATAAATTATACAATGTTCCAAACCCAAAGACAGATGATTTTACAGAATTTTTATTAGTTAATGGTATCACAATAAGTTATGGGCAAGATCCATTTATTGCTACATCCTTACGTATACTTTTAGTTGTAATAATCGTTGGTGGAATCTTACTGTATGCGCGAAAAGGTGGAAATTCCAATGTATCCATTTCAGACTCTAACAAGAATAAAAAATCCAATCCTTCTATAACACTTGATCAAGTGGCGGGTAATGTAGAAGCAAAACTAATGGTTGAAGATATTATTCAATTTATTAAAGAACCAGAAAAATACGCGGCAGTTGGTGCAAGAATGCCAAAAGGTCTTCTTTTATATGGACCTCCTGGAACTGGTAAAACATTAATGGCGAAAGCAATTGCTGGTGAAGCTAATGTTCCTTTTTATGCAATGAGTGGTTCTGACTTTGTGCAGATGTATGTCGGAGTGGGGGCAAGCCGTATACGTAATTTATTTCAAAAAGCAAAGAAAAGTGAAAAGGCAGTTATATTCATCGATGAGATTGATGCCATTGGTAAAAAAAGAGCAAGAAATGTTTCCGCTAGTAATGATGAACGTGACCAGACTTTGAATGCATTATTAACAGAAATGTCAGGATTTCATGAAAATGCAGGGATTGTAGTAATTGGCGCTACCAACCGATTAGATACCTTAGACGAAGCACTTCTTCGTCCTGGTCGTTTTGATCGACAAATAGAAATTGGTTTACCGGATGTTAATTCCAGAAAAAAAATATTATCACTGTATGTAAATAAAAAACCAGTTGCAGATGATGTTGACTTAGATGCATTGGCTAAATCTACTGTATATTTTAGTGGTGCAATGCTTGAAAACTTAATAAATGAAGCAGCTATAAATGCAGCCAATGACAAGAAACAAGTGATTGATAATAATCATATTGAAAAAGCTTTTTACACTGTAATTGCTGGTGCTCCAAAGCTTGATCGCAGTTTTATTACAGATCGTGACAGAAAAATTACAGCATACCATGAGGCAGGTCATGCCTTAGCCACAAAACTATTACAACCTGAAAACTATATTTCGAAAGTTACTATTATTCCTAGCGTTCGTGGCGCTGGTGGTTTTAATTTAAGCATTACAAAAGATATGATGTACCAGACCCAACGACAGATTAAAGCAAATATCCAAATGCTTTTAGCAGGAAGGGTTGCAGAAGAATTAATATTTGGAGCTGATGAGATTACAACTGGTGCTAGCAATGATATTCAAAAAGCATCCTCTCTTATCGTTGATTATATTAATAAGTTTGGTATGAATAAAGATATGGGATTATTCAGTACTGCTGTATTAGATACTTCACATGACAATGAATTAATCCAAAAGTGCCGTGAAGAAATGAATCAACTATATGACGAGACGAAACAATTGATTCAAACAAACATAGCTTTGCTAGAAAGTATTACGAAAGAACTTCTTGAAAAAGAATCCATCAATGGTGAAGATATCGACCGAATTTGTGCCTAGTTATAGATTTTATTATCATATTTTAATCATTTACGAAGCAAAGAAGAGTTTGATACAATATTTAAATTAATTACGAAACAAAGAAGACTTCGAAGTTATCATATTTTAATCAATTACGGAACAGAGAAGACTTCGAAGTTATCATATTTTAATCAATTACGAAACAGAGAAGACTTCGAAGTTATCATATTTTAATCAATTACGAAACAGAGAAGATTTCGATATTATCACATGAGTGTGAAATTTATAGCTTCACTTGCCCTTACAGGCAAGTTTCAGTTATGAAACACGTATTCATTATATGATAATATTTATTGCTTCCTTGTTTCGTAATTGACTATATAATCTTTTAAGAATATTATACTATTAAATATTAATTTAATTAAAGTTGCTGAAGTTTAATCATTCACCTGTTATTTTATTGACACGTGAACTGAAAACAATGAAGCAACTTTTTATAATAATATTTGTCCTTTTAAGTAACAAACTGCCCTGCCACCAATGTGTACTCTATCACCGTAATTTTCACAATATAGAGTACCTCCACGATTTGATAATTGTTTTGCAAGCATTTTTGTTTTACCTAATTTTTCACTCCAAAATGGTATCAATGTACAATGAGATGAGCCCGTGACTGGATCTTCATTAATTCCCGCATTGGGAGCAAAAAATCTTGAAACAAAATCACAAGTTTCTCCTTTTGCAGTAACAATAAAGCCAAATACCGTATTTAATTCCTTTAATAATTCAAAGTTAGGCTTTAGATTTAAAACATCTTTTTCACTTTCTATTAGAATTAGTAAATCACGGGATTGATATGTACTAACTATATTTACGCCTAATGCCTTTCCTAAAATATCAGGAATTTGGCAAGATACTGGAACTCTACTCGGAAAATCCAAGGTAAATAATTCATTATCTTTTTGAACAGATAATATTCCACTCTTCGTATGAAACTCTACCTGTGTAATAGAGTTATCCAGATAATTGGATAATACAAATGTACTTCCTAAAGTGGCATGACCACATAAATCAATTTCAACCGTTGGAGTAAACCATCTTAAATCATAATAATTCTCTCTTTTCACCACAAATGCAGTCTCTGGCAAGTTATTCTCAAATGCAATTTTTTGCATAATATCATCACTTAACCATTCATCTAGAATACATACCCCAGCAGAATTACCGGCAAATAAATCATCTGTAAATACATCAACAACATAATAATCCATCAAGTACCTCCTATTATGAATTTAAGTACATATTTATTATTTCATTCCCATCATTATAAACATGTAAAGCAGAGTTTACAAGTCAAATTAACCTATTTCCCTGCTGTACAGCTTTATAAGTTTATGATTATTTTGTATAAATAAAACGTATTTCCGATTCATATAACCTTCGATATGCTTTATATTTTAAGCTTAAATCTCTTAATATTATAAAAAGGTTGGTAAAAAATTCCCATAGAAATACCCATCCTCCAATGATGACTCCTTCTTTTAATATATTAAAAACAAAATTCTCATCATAGTGTAAAAAGTATCCGAGTGTTAAAAAAAACATTGAAAGTAAAAAATAGTATAAACTCTTTTTACTTACACGAATGCGACTCTTATTAATTTTTCCAAGTTCATATGAATAGTAATTTCGGTATGCAGATTCCACTGCAATTTCTTTATTTTTATCCATTTTTTGCTCTGGCAAATATAATACAATACTTACATTATATTTAAATGGTATATCTTCAGCAGAAGAAACAATAAAATAATCAAATTCTTCTTGAATAAATCTTCTTTTAAATGGAGCTGGATCCCAATCATCATATACGTCATCGTAATCATCTAATGCAACATCAATTAGATAAGTATTCGTGTCATTTTCATACCGATATTGTATCAGAAGTTGTGATTGCTTTTTTCTTCTCATATAAACCTCCATACTACCAAAACACCGCGAATTCCTGCGTTAGTTCAATCTTCTTCATAATTCAGGATGATAACTCTAGTTCATTTGCTTACCGATCTATATTATTATATGATGAAATTTAATGTCTTAATTTATAAATTACTTTTATTTTAGAAAAATGTATAAGGGAAGTCGATTGACTTCCCTTATACATTATATTCATATTATCTTTTATTTTTTTGCTTTAACACAAATAACATCTCCATTTTCTGAATAATTATTACCTGTAACATCACCAAAAAATTGAATATCAGAAAAACCAGCATCTGAAAAATCTTTTATTAATTCATCTGTTGTAAATAAGTGATTCCAGATATTATAACAGTTTGTATCATCATTCGTTAATACAATGTACTGGTCTAAAAGAGTATTATCATCGTCATATCGATAAAAAGATTCAAAACAAGCATGTGGTTTCTCACTCCAGTAACCACCATCATGATAAGACCAACTTTGCTCTTCTTTTTTTGATTGATTAAAGTTTGTTGAAAAAACATCAACTACAAAAGTCCCATTTGGTTTTAATGCCTTATATACGTTATTTAGAAGTTTTTGTCTATCCATCGTAGATAAAGCCCCAAAGTCACAATATATCAGAGTAATAATATCATACTCATTCTGAAAATCCATCTCTAAATAATTTTGGTATATGTATCGTATGTCAAAGTTCTTACTGTTGGCACTTTCTATTGCATAATCGATGGAACGCTTAGAAAAGTCCATTCCAGTTACCTTATAACCACTTTGGTAAAACTTCTCTGCATAAATTCCTGGCCCGCATCCAATGTCTAATAAATTTGCATAAGCTTTTGGATTTACACATTCTTTCAACCAAGCAACGGATTTTTCTACAAACTCATGGTTTCTTGTGGCTGCATCCCAATTAGGATTTAAATGTGCTTCTAACATCCCTTTTGATATATGTTCATCATCCCAGAATTTTGCTGTACTAGGTTCATATACTTTAGGACGTTTCTGTAAATATTTTAATAATTGTTCATTCATAACTACCTGCCCCCTTATCTTAAATAATCTAGGTTTTAATCAATTAAAAACATCAATTTTGTTATTATTTAGCATACAATTGATACATTTTGTTAGATGAATCTTGCCAGCAAGGGCAACTAAACTAAAAAGTATAAATTGTATGCTATATAAGATAAATCTATATCGTCTCGCTATTATTTTATGATTCAGGTGTCAAAATCTCCTCCTCAATCATGATTCGTCAATTTGTACATACTTATACTTGATTAGAGATGTTGCAACCTAACTTCTTGCTTGCATCACGCATCAATACTCTAACATTGTGCAAATTAACTTATATCAATTTTATGATGGGCTTTTGACAACCAAATTCTATTTTAGAATTATATTCTGTGGATTTTTATTTAACCATTTTATAATATTATCAAACACGATTACTGCACGTTTTTGCAACGCTTCTTTTGTCGCAAAAGCGATATGCGGGGTAACGATGGTATTTGGTGCTAACAATAATGGATGGTTGGTATTTATCGGTGGCTCTATTTCAAACACATCAATTCCAGCTCCTGCTATTTTTTTATCCTGTAATGCTTTCGCTAGGGCATTACTGTCTACCACTGGCCCACGTGATGTATTAATTAATATTGCTGTATTTTTCATAAGTGCTATTTTATCTTCGTTTATTAGCCCCTTGGTCAACTCATTTAATGGTGTATGAAGCGATATAATATCACAATTAGATAATAAGGTATCAAGCTCTACATACGTTATTCCTGGTATATTCTTCTCTGTTCTACTAAAGGCATACACTTCACAACCAAAGGCATTGGCAATGGTAGCAACTCTTGTACCAATTACTCCAGTTCCTATAACACCAAACTTTTTACCCTCCAATTCAAAACCTATTAAACCATCCTTTGTTCCACCATCTCTTACCACTTTATCACATGGAATAATATTTCTATATAAAGAAACTATCATACCGAATACAAGGTCAGCAACTGCAGCTGTAGAATATCCTGCGCAGTTACATACCATTACATTTTTTTCTTTACATACATCTAATGCAATATGGTCTACACCAGTAAATGCTACTGATAATAACTTAAGATTTTTGCAGCCAGATATAACGTCACGATTTAATGGAAGGTTTGAAACAGCAATGATATCCGCATCTTTTCCTCTTTCAATCAAACTTTCTGTGTCAGTTACTCTTGTATCATAATAGATAATATCTATTTCATTTCCTAATATTTCTCTAGACATACTTAACAAGATATCTTTCTCAACACCAAGTGGCTCTATAATAACTAATTTCATTTTTTTCCTCCATGTATATTACTTCGTAGTTAACCACGAAACATCATTGATATATTTATTTTTCCTACCATTCTAACATTTTTATAACTAAATTATACCCATTAGGGTAACTGAAGTTGCTAGAAAAATCTTATAAAAGTGATAAATTCTATAAATAACATAGTTTCGATTTTACCTATATTATTTAGTTATGAAAACTGAAGACAATATAATAGTATTGCCTGTTGCACCTCTAAAAGACAACTTTTAAATTCATAGCCAACAAAAAAATCGCTATCCATAACTTCAGAAGCTACTTCTTCTCCACGATAAAATGGTGGACATGGATTTAAAATTGCATTTTTATTAGCTAACTGCATTAATGCTTTCGTAACCTGATATTCTTTAAAATCCTTTAATAATTCTGACCCTAACGAATCAGTTAAAATAACATCTCTATTCTTTATCGCTTTTTTTATAGTATATTCAACATTAGTATCTGCTATCTCATAATTTTTAGGACAACTTTGTATAAAATCCAGACCGAATATTTTAGCTGCTTGGGCCCAAGTTCGTCCTATATTACTATTAGGTCCTATATAAGTATATTTTAGCTTACTAAAATCTTCTGTTCTATTTTTAATCGCATACAAATCTGAAAGAATTTCACACGGATGACTGGTACTTGACATGCCATTAATGATAGGTATTTTACCCTCCTTAGCCATAGTATGAATTAAATTTGTGTTTTTATGGCGAATAACCATACCATCTGCCAGGTTACAAAGATAACCAACCACATCCTTAATATCTTCTTTCTTATCAAGGGCCTCGCTAGAAAATAAGATGGATTGCCCTGAAAGCATATGAATTCCTTTTTCAAACGTTACTCTCGTTCGAATACTTGAGTTAGGAAAAAATAAAATCAATGTCTTTCCTTTTAATGCATCTTTATGTAACCCTTCCTTAATTTGAGTGGCTATTTGGAATATTGCATCTATATCATCTTTTGAACAGTCTTTTAATTCAGTAATGTGCTTCATATTCACTCTACTTTCTTTTAAACTAATTTATTGTTTAACAATGAATTCCTTTAGACCTTTGAGAATTTTGATATATTATTAAAATAAACCGCATTATGCCAAATGCGGTTTATTTTTATATGTATTCATTATGCCATTGGTGATCCACAAAATTCACATTCCGATACTATACCAGTAGTAACTGTATTATTAGCTCCACAGCTAGAACAAGCAACTACTTTAATAGTAGGTTTAGGAGCTTCTTGCGGTATAGGAGCTTCTGGCTGTATTTGTACATGTTCGACACGCGTATAATTTACTTTTCTATAAGGTACAACTAGTTCTCGTTGGGCTTGATTGATATATCCATCCCCAAAGTAACCATAGGTTATCATTTCCTGCAAATCTTTAACAGCCTTATTGTAATTTACTGAAACTACTTTTGCTATTGCATCGATGTCAGAAATATAATTCATTCCTATTGCAGAGTTGTACTTTTGAAAAAGTTCAGATTTTTTAATTAATCGTTTCGCTTTTGATAAAAATAAATATCCAATACCGCCCCAAAAAATAATATGGAATATTATATTTTGAACTTTCATGCTGAACTCTTGAGTATCGGTCGCCGTACTAAAAATTCCAAAAACCCCCAATGCAATAAAAGTCCATCCATAAACCTTATTAACTTTAACGCATCGTGAAAAATTAATCTTATCTGCTGTTAATTTCTTATGCAATAAGTAAAACCCAACTGGAAAGAAACAAATTATGAAAAAAACAACAAGGCCCCATGAAGGTTCTCCACTTTTTTTATAACCTGACACTTAACTACCCCCTACTTAACTAGAGAACCACAATACGCACATTCTGTGGTTGTTCCTTTTTTTATAGTATTATTTGCTCCACAACCCCTACAGGTTGCAGTAATGTATTCTGTACTATCATCATTTATGGATTGTTTTTCAAGTATAATATTCTCACCTTGGAATATTACACAATTATTGATCTTATCAATGTATGCGTTAGAAAATAATCTCTTTTTCATCATGTATTCAAGATTTTTAGTAACCACTTGCACAGATGTTTCCGTACTTTTTGCTAGTTGATCAATTGAATGGACTTGGTCTTTCGATAGAAAAGCGACGTACCTAGTGAAAAGCTTAATCAATTTTCCACGTTTCAATCCACGATTTAACATATAAACAGCTAATGCTGTCAATATGGCTAAAATTATAAGAACTGCTGCACCATCTTCTTCATCATCAAACACACCATAGATAAAAGTAAAACCAAATATAAAAGTTAGTACTGATCCAACTATTATTTGAAGCTTACCAATAATGGATTGCACTATAATTACAGATTTCTGTCTAAAATTTTGAACCATACTAAATTTCCCCAGCTTTCAATTCATTCACTTCTAATGAACGTTTTTTAACCAGTAGTAAAATACTCTCAGCTAAGTCATTCACGTTTGAATCTTTCTCATCATAGTCACCAATTAATGCCTTTTCTAATTCTAACAGCTTTTCAGAAACTACATCATCTGTTGTAACTATTGATGAATTGTCGCAGTATCTAAGTGCTTCATAAATTTTTTCTAGCTGAGTAGCATATTTTTTGTTATTTACATTACTTTTTAAAACTGTAACTTGATTAGTTAAAGTTTGTATTTTTGAGACTGATTGTAAAACAGATTGATTCCTACCTTGCATATAATTACTTGAAGATAATCCCACTAAGAAAATAATCAGAGTTATGGCTAACACTATAAATTGTAATACGATTAGCAGTCTCATGTGATCTCTTAATATAGTTAAAAATATAATAGCAATTGCAGAAGAAGTAATAAAGTAACTACCTAAGGTTGTATAAGCTATGGATCGAAACATTATGCCAAATGTGGATCGTGCAAGCTTATCAACAAGAACTACGCCACCTATAAAGATAAATTCAGCAAATAAAATAAAAGCAAGTCCTAACCAATCCATTTTTGTTTTATCATTTACTGTGACAAAAAATATTAACAAGGTACATGCCACCATAAAACCACCAATGATAGCAGTAACTAAATTACGACCTAATCTTATCATTATTATACCTCCATTTTAAATTAGAGTTTTTCTCCACATTCTGGACAGAACTTTGGACTACCATTTATCATAGCTTCACATTTTGGGCATTTCTTAACCAAAGAATATCCACATTCTGGACAGAACTTTAAGTTTTTACCTTCTAACGGCTGGTTACAATTTGGACAAGCTGATGCTGCTTCATAACCACAGGTATCACATTTCGTAGCCCCATCTGCTAAATCAGCACCACATTTAGGGCATGGATTATATTTTTTTCCACACTCAGGACAGAACTTACTAGTAGTAGTAAGTGAATTCCCACAACTAGAACATACTATTTCACTTGATTTGTCTGGGGATGGTTTATTAGTATCATAACCACAATCAGCACAGAATCTTTTACTTTTTTCCAACATAGTATGGCAATTTGGACATTCTTTAAGCTCTAACCTACTTACATTAATTTCTTTTGCAATACCTCCAAATTGGCCACCCATAACACCACCCATAGATACGCCCATACCGAGACCTAATCCTGCACCCATAATTCCTGCTTGATTTGAAGAAGGATTGGTAGCAGCACCTTCTAAAGTATCAAAGGATCGCTCTTGTTGGTAACTATATCCGATAATGTTCATTTCGGCACGTTTAGCTAAGGCATCTTTTAATTTCTTAACTGCTGGGTCATCTTCTGGTATATTAATATCATTTACATAGAAATTAAGAATACTAATACCATAATCCCCGAGGGTCACTTCTAACTTTTCTTTCATAAAATCAGAAATTTCATCCAAATATGCATTGATTTCTAAAATGCTTATTTGTTTATGTACAAGATAGGAAGAGATGGCATCTTTTACCCTAGTAATATACAAACCACGAAAATACTTAAGAAGATTGTTTTGATCAAAAACTGGTAACGTTCCAACCAGTTTCACTAAAAATTTCTTGGAGTCTTCAATTTTGATTCCAAATTGTCCAAAGGATCTAACAGGTGCAAATACACCATATTTCGGATCTTGAAGTTGAATTGGCGTAGGTGTACCCCACTTGATATCCAAAGAATGTAGTTTGTTAATAAACCAAACTTCAGCAGTAAATGGTGAACGCCCTCCAAAAGGAAGATTAACAAGTTGACTTAACAGTGGAATATTAGCAGTATCCAACGTATGACGACCACTTCCAAAGACATCAAGTGCTTTTCCACTTTTAAATAAAACTGCCTCTTGTGATTCATTTACAATAATCTGCGTCCATGTTCCCAATTCATCACTTGGATATTTCCATGCGAATACATCTGGTGAACCATTAAACTTTACAATATCTATGACAGCCATATTGATACCTCCTATGACAAAATATAGTTTCTTATTACAAAAAAGGCCTCACCTAAGTGGTAAGGTAATTGCAGTGTTAATTCTTATCTATTAAAGTATATAATTGTTCTCAAACATAAATATTATAATGCGTTTTTACAAATTTATCAAGTAATTTCTGGTAAATCTATTATATTAAAGTAAAAAGAGCTTTTGCTCCAGAGATTATTAATATCTATGGAGCAAAAGCTATGTAATATTATGTATTGTATTAGTCTAAATTAGATGCTATTAATTTACCTATTTCGATTAATTTTTCTTCCGTTTCTGAATCAGGTTCTCCAAGTACTGTAACACCTTCCGTTCCAAGGATAGTCGCTCCAGCATCTTGTAAACGTTTCTCCCAGTCACGCATCCATTCACAGTCTCCCCATCCATATGATCCAAACAGTGCTATTTGTTTTCCAGATACATGTGGTAACAAATCAACAACAAATGGCTCCATGCTGCTTTCTTCTAATTGCTCAGCACCCATGGATGGGCAACCTAGTGCATATGCCTTTACACCATCTAGTAATTCTGGTTTCACTGTTGAGACATCTAACACTTCTGGTTCACCACCAGCAAGTTTTACACCATCTGCAATTATATTCGCCATTTTCTCTGTGTTACCAGTTCCACTCCAATAAATGATATATGCTTTCGTCATATTTTATCCTCCTATATATTGGTTCAATTTATTAAAATAGCATAAATAAAGTCATGATTCATTCATTTATACTATTAACTCACTAAGTCTTTTTCCAAGAAGTATCTCTTTGGCTGCTATTTCTTTCGCACGGTCGAAAGCTTTAAACGTATTTCTTGATTTTTGTTTATCCTGATATACTTTCCAGTATCCAGATAATAAGTAATTCTGACCTTTATTCTTTATAAATCCTTTTACATCTTTAATAGGGTATCCGAGGAAAGCACCTATCTCATGTGGAAATTCCACTTTCTTACCATAATACGCTTCCATCCTTAAACTTAACCTTATAAGATTTTGATCAAAATCATTAGTTGAGTATCCATATTCCAATAAGAAATCTTGTACTTCATTATTACTAAGATATTCTAACAACAATTCTTTTTTATATAAATAAATAATACTTCTATCCTGTCCCTGATATAACTCTAGACACCTAATATTTATTTCATCCATTTGGTCTATAATATCGCCACATATCTGATTAGGAACAATGCAGATACAAGCTTCTTTTAAGCCTTTTAAAAGTGGTGCACATTGCATAGCTATTTGCATGTAGATTCGTTTCGTATCTTTACAGTTTGTAATATATTGTAGTAGTCTCTCTTTTGGCAAACGTTTTTCCTCCGTTTCTTGTTAAGAAAAAAATACCATATGACTTATATAAAATCAATCGAGTTATTGATAGTAATTATCATTTTCATCTTATTGATAAAAAATATATAAAAACAAAAGGTATAAAGTAAACGACACAACTGTTTCGCTCACTTTATACCTTACTACCTATCTATTGATAACTTATCTCAATTCATCTACATTACTGATTCGGACTTTTTGCCTACTAGCATTTTAATAATCTATGAAATTTATTAACTTAAAAACTATGACAAATCAATTTCTCTTACTTTTTTTCGTACACTTAATACTAACCCCGGCGATACTGAAAGTTCATCGATACCTATTCTTAAAAACTCTTCTGTTAATTCTAAATCTGCTGCTAATTCACCACAGATTCCAACCCAAATACCATTATCGTGTGCATTTTTTGCAGTTAGTTCTAACATTCTTAAGATAGCTAGATGATGTGGGTTATAAAATTTTTCAAGTCTTGGATTTTGACGATCAATTGCAGTTGTATACTGAGTTAAGTCATTGGTTCCTACACTAAAGAAATCAACTTCTTTCGCTAGTAAATCACTGATCATAACCGCAGCTGGTGTCTCTATCATAATTCCCATTTCTAAGTTTTCCTTAAATTCAATACCAGTACTTCTTAATTCTTCTTTTACTTCTTTTACAACTTCTTTTATTTCTAATACTTCTTCCACTGAAGTGATCATTGGAAACATTATTGAAATATTACCAAACGCAGAGGCACGGAATAAAGCACGTAGTTGAGTTTTAAAAATGTCAACTTGTGTTAAACAAATCCTGATGGCACGATATCCGAGTGCAGGATTTTCTTCGGCAGGTAGATTAAAATATTCTGCTTGTTTATCAGCACCAATATCTAAGGTACGAATAATTACCTTTTTACCGGCCATACTTTCAGCAACATATTTATATACCGCAAATTGTTCATCTTCCGTCGGAAACGTATTTTTTTCTAGATATAAGAATTCACTTCGAAATAATCCAATACCACCAGCGTCATTCTTTAATACATCACCTATATCTGTAGAATTACCAATATTGGCATATATATTGACTTTTCGGCCATCTTTAGTTATATTTTCTTTTCCTTTTAGATTAAGTAAAAGAGCTTTCTTTTCTTCATCTACTTTTTTCTTCTCAGTCATTTCTGCAAGAATTGTTTCATCTGGTTCAATATAAATTGTTCCTGTAAATCCATCGATAATCGCTAATTTACCATTATAATCATCCGATAACTCATCTCCTACACTTACTATGGCTGGAATATTCATATTCCTTGCTAATATTGCAGTATGAGAACTAACCGTACCTTGCCTAGTTATAAAGGAAAGAACTTTGTTTTTATCTAATTGAACTGTTTCACTAGGTGCCAAATCAGTAGCTGCAATGATAACAGGTTCACTTAAAATAAGTCCATTATTATCATCATGGTTAAGAACTCTTATTACTCGTTCGGAGATATCTTTTACATCAGCAGCACGTTCTCTCATATATTCATCTTCCATTGTGGAAAACATCTGAGAAAAATTATCCCCGGTAACGCCTACTGCATATTCGGCATTAACACATTGAGTAAAAATTATATTTTTGACTGAGTCCAAATAATCTAAATCTTCAAGCATCATTAAATGAACTTGCATGATCATCGCATTGGCTTCACCAACTTCAACAACTGCTTTTTCATATAGTTTTGCTAGTTGTTCCATTGCAGTTTTTCTTGCAGATTCAAATCGTTCAAATTCTGCATCTGGGTGTTCAATTTTGTATCGTTTTACAATTTCATTTGGTTTATTGTAAAAGGATATCTTCCCTATTGCCACCCCACCAAATACGCTTTTCCCTTTTAATACATACATTAGGTGCCTCCTTGCTTAAAGGTTCGCTTCTATGAACTGCTTTATGGTATCAAAAGCTGTTTCTTCATCTTCACCCTCTACTGTTACTGTTATAGAGTCTGCATTCTTTACTCCTAGCCCCATAAGAGCAAATAATCTTTTTGCATCTGCTGTTTTATCACCTTTTTGTATCATAATTGTAGAATTAAATTGACCTGCTTCTTTTACTAATAATCCTGCTGGTCTTGCATGAATCCCTAAATCATCTTTTATTACATAATCAAATTTCTTCAATTTTCTATCTCCTTTTCTATTATCAACTTATTTCGGTAATCGTGATACATCAAAAATTTAATTATTCATCCTACATTTCCCTATTACCTATTTAACAACCTTAATGAATGAGTCCTTTTCTTTCACTGAACCTTTTATCAATCCACTTACTTCTTTGTAATCTGCAGTATTTGTAACAATAACTGGTGTAATAACTGGATAGCCTTCTTCTTTAATTTTAGCAATATCAAATTCTACTAGTAAATCACCAACATTCACTTTATCACCATCTTTGACATGAGTAGTGTAGTACTTACCATTTAACTGGACAGTATCTAAACCGATATGAATTAAAATTTCGATTCCATCTTCTGTAGTTAAACCGATAGCATGTTTTGTTTCAAATACAGTAGATATTGTTCCGTTTACTGGAGCAACTGCACGACCTATGCTTGGTTCAATTGCTAATCCTTGACCTAACATTCCACTTGAAAATACTCCATCACCTATCTCTTCTAATGAAACAGCTTTTCCTGCAATTGGTGAATAAATTGTACTTACTTGTGAATCATTTGTAATTTTTGCAGATTTAATATTTTTTGCATCACTAAAGTTTGAAATTTCTTTTGTCTTATCTTCTTTCATATTATCTTTTTTTTCATTAACATTGTGTTGTCCATGAGCTAAATAATCTTCTAAATTAGATTTAATAACAGTAACCCTAGGGCCATATATGACTTGAACACCGTTTCCTTTACGAATAACACCAGCTGCTCCACTTGTTTTTAAATCAGCCTCATCAACTTTGTTTGCATCATAAACAGTGATACGTAATCTGGTTGCACAGCAATCTACATCACTAATATTATCACTGCCGCCCAATCCACTTACGATTAATGATGATACTTCATCATTTCCTTTATTTGCTTTCTCAGCTTTCGCTGCATTTACATCTGCTCTTGTATATAATTTTACATCCTGCTCATCATCTTCACGACCTGGAGTCTTAAAGTTAAATCTAGTGATTAAGAACTTAAATAAGAAATAATACACTACAAAGTACACAATACCTACAAGTACAATATTAATCCAGCTTGTTTTTGCATTTCCTTGTAAGATACCAAATAAGAACATGTCAATAAAACCACCAGAAAAGGTCATACCTACACCAACATTAAATATATGCATAAGCATATATGCAGCTCCTGCAAATATACAATGAATTACATAAAGTATTGGTGCAACAAAAAGGAATGTAAATTCAATTGGTTCTGTAATACCTGTTAACATAGAGGTTAAAGCAGCAGATAATAATAAACCGCCTACAATTTTTTTCTTGTTATCTTTTGCACAGTGATACATTGCAAGAGCAGCTCCAGGTAAACCAAATATCATAAGCGGGAATTTACCTGACATAAATCTAGTCGCTTCTACATTAAAATGTGCAATATCCTTAGCACCTAATTCTGCAAAGAAAATATTTTGTGCTCCTTCAATTACTTGACCACCAACTGTTGCTGTTCCACCAACTGCAGTTTGCCAGAATGGTAAGTAAAATACGTGATGTAAACCGAATGGAATTAATGCTCTTTCCATAATACCATAAATCATTGTACCACCGTATCCAGAATTACGAACTAAATCACCTACGGAATAAATTCCATTTTGAACTGTAGGCCATATATAGAACATTAAAATACCAACAAAAAGATAAACAACGGATGAAATAATTGGAACAAATCTTGTTCCACCAAAGAAGGATAATACTTGATGTAATTCAATTTTGTAGAATCGATTGTGTAACGCTGAAACACCAAGACCTACAATAATACCACCAAAAACGCCCATTTGTAAGGAATTGATACCAAGTACTGATGCTGTTGAACCAGCAAGCATGGATTCTGTTCCACCATTAATTGTTATCATGGCACCAATGGATGCATGCATAACAAAGAAAGCAATGGCACCAGCAAGTGCAGCAACTTCTTTTTCTTTTTTTGCCATACCAATTGCAACACCAATTGCAAATATTAACGGTAAATTCTCAAATACAATTGCTCCGGCTGCTTTTAAAACAGTTAAAATTGCATAAGCAAATGTACCAGGACCCATATAAGAAGTTAGGTTATAAGTTTCTAGCATTGTTTCGTTTGTAAAAGAACCACCTACTCCTAAAAATAAGCCTGCAATTGGTAAAATTGCGATAGGGAGCATAAACGATCTACCAATACGTTGTAAAACTCCAAAAATTTTGTCTTTCATAAAGACTTCCTCCATATTTTGTATTTTAAATTTCTAAACCATTCGTTTGGTTCAAGTGTCAAAAGTTCATGGATGAAACGAGCTCTTTTTCATTTTGAACTTCTGAGACTTAAACCAAACAGTAATTTAATTTATATAGTTTATTGTAATAAAAAAAAGACCTAATTATTCCTAATCAGGTCTTGCCTGCATAACCAGTCACAATCCATCGTTATTCCATCGTTATTCTTTTTAAATGTATTGTTATAAACATCATTTCTTCACCAGTTAAATCCCGGTTAAATTTATCTTTTATATACTTACTAATTAATTCTGCACACTGATAATCTTTGCTGTAATTAGTTTTTATCATGTGCTGAAGCTGGAAGTCATCATCTTTTACTGATTTATTATTAAATAATCTTTGTCCAAAATATTTTAAATGGGTAATAAATCTTTCATAGTGCAATGATTCTTCATTTAACTCTATTTGATAATAATTTTTTGTTATCTCTATGATATCTTGAATTAATTTTGTGATCTTCATCATATCACTCATATCCGTATCCAATTGTGCATTGACAATATGAAGCGCAATAAATCCAGCCTCATCTTCTATTAATCTTATACCAAGTCTTTTATTAATCACATCTAAGGCATGTAATCCCATCTGATATTCTAGGTGATAAAATTTCTTGATTTCCCACAACAGAGCATTTTTATATTCTAAATTCATTCCTTTACGTTCTATGGCAAAACTCAAGTGATCTGTCAGTGTTATATAAATGTTATCATTTAATTTCTTTTTTAAATTCTTTTTTATATCATCAATAATTTCTGTGCAAACTTCAACATGTTCTAATGGAATATTACTAACCAGTGTTTGTAATTTATTACGAGTTGTTTCAGAAGACATTCTGTATACTTTTTCGATTTTTGCTTCTTCTACGAAATCCCCGATCTTTTTTTGAAAACCAATTCCGGAACCACGAACAATCAGTTCTTCTCTGTTTTCGTTAATAGAACATACAAAATTGTTATTAATTATTTTATTGATTTTATACATCCTAGTCCTCTCATTCTATCGAATAAAAAAAAGACCTAGCATCAGTAAAAATTAACATTACTCCGCTGGTCTTGCCTGATTTAACAGTAACAATCCAAAATATTCATATACATTTATATTATCATCTAGCGTTTTTAATGTCAATATGAATTATTTTTTAATGTTTTACAGTAATGGAAATTTATTGATTTTATATTAGAAATATTATTTATACTCAATGATTCAATTAATTGTTTCCTTTTATCATCTAGATTATTAATAAATTTATTATATTCTTCAAAAAATTGTGTTGGTTCATAGATGTAATAAAACTCATTATTCATTTGTTCCGAGTTTAGATAATTCCTGATAACAGACAATTCTATATCATTAAGTAATTGTAACACTTCCTGATATTCACTACCAAAAAAGCATTCTTGTAATATTTCAATTAAATCACTTAAACTATGAACACGTTCTGTAATCATTGATATTTTATCAGATAAATATCTACATTCCCTGATTTCTTCGATAAATTCTCTTAAGTCTTCATCTGACATTAATTGTCCTTCTTCATATATTGGACTGACTTCTCTACATTCATCCAAAAAGCTTATAAATATTGTATCCAAGTGATTAATTTCTAAATTATTTAAAATACGTTTTGACAATGGAACTAATATATTTTTAAGATATGAAATTTGATGTAAATCCTGTAACTCTAACTTGAAACAAAAACTTTCATAAGCTTTTAAAAGATCATTATAAATGTCTTCTTCCTTCTTATCAAACCAACGCTTTATTAAGTTACTCCTATCTTCATCAGTAAAATTTAAAGCGATAAAATCCTTCCCTACCACAATAAGTCCAAGTGCGTTGGTAATTACTAATTCCGTAATATTGATTAATAAATCTTTATAATTCTTATTGTACCCCCTTAAAAGTTTTTCAACAGAATCTTGTTTAAAATACTTTAATAATGAATTTTCAAAATTAAGACTAACCAGATATTCCAAAATATACTCAATACCAGTTACATTCTCAATCTCCTTCATTAATGGATAATCAATACTACCTGCATCTTCCTGTGCAGCAAATTTCATGTCATAATCACGAAAGAACAGTGGTAACCCATTAAATATGGTATCGTAATATGCTTGGTTTTTTGTTTGGATAGCATTTTTTTGTACGAAATCTAATAGTTGTTTCGCAATTAACATTTTATCTTTCATTAAAGTTATACCTTGCTGGTACAGATAATCAAGTTTCTCATTCTTGATAAGCTCAATCTGTTCATCAATATAAAGCGATTTTAAATAAATTCCAATACCATAATAGATTGATCCAAGAATCTGCAATGCTTTTTCAGTTGTAACAGAGCTACTTTCTCCACTGGTATATCTTATTACTTGTTTTGACAATAACTGTAACAAATCAAGTTGCATTTGTTGGATTTGTTCTAAATTTAAATTATTTTTTTGATGTAATTGATTCATTAAATTTATAAAATATTCATTTGAACTTAGGTTACTTATGCTATCATCGAATAGAGAAATTTTTGCTATATAATTCACTCCATTACCTTCCCTTTCTTAATCATCATCACCATAGTCTCTACGAATACCATTCCCATAACGAACATTCCTACTGATATCCTCTAATATAGTTTCCTGTAAATATTCTACTGAACCTTCACATTCTGTTTCAAAGTATTGTTTCATTACTTGAATTAATTCATCATCACTTAATTCCTCTAACGATTCATTTTTAAAATAATAAAATATTTCGAGTAAATCTTGTAACGTTTCTAGATAATTGTCTGCTTGAATATAAGCCGAATCACAGAATTCAAATATTAACTTTTTTATTACATCATTGGTAAATTCTACTCTTCCTAAGCCTTTTAGTGTCGATATGCGATAATCCATAAGACACATTATTTCTGCATCACTTAACGTTAATCCAAACCGTTTAGAGTAATCATTGCATTCCCTAATCTGTAGAAGAGTTTGTTGCTTTTGTAACTCTAATGGATTTAACATAAAATTATCATTCATAGTTGGTCTCCAATCTGTGTTACTAAAATTTGGTGGAATATAAGAAATAGTAACTTAATATCAGCTAAAAATATTTTTTTAAAATTAGTATTGACATTTGTTTGGTTTTGTGTTATACTTAAGTTAATTATATCATATATTCTGCCTGTAATGTAATTATATCATTATTAGCTTTGGTGTGTCAATATTTATTACTAAAATACAAGAACTGCCCGAATCCGTTTGTTAACTTAGATTCGAGCAGTTCTTTTTATACAAATAATTTTCTGTCCATATATTCTTCAATCTCTAACTCTAATTACTTCGTTAACTCCATTTCTCTTACTCTTATGTATTTCCAATAATTCAATAATGTATTGCATGATAGTTTCATTTATAATAAAAATAGGAATATTTCCAATCAATTTTCTAACAACGAAAGATATATAACTAAAAAGCACATACAATTCCACGCATTTTGGTAATTGAATCTATTATTCTAAATGTCAATTCATAGAGGGAGGATATTCTAATGAATACTATTAAGAAAAAATACAGGTCTGTACTGTTACTATTGTACATATTAGCACTTTCTACTATTTTTATTATTGGAAATATTGCTTCGGCGCATGTTATAAAGATAAGTAATACATCCTTTACACTTGAGATAGGTAAAACGAAAACTTTAACTATTTCTGGTACAAAAAGTAAAGTCACTTGGACCTCTAGTAAAAAATCAGTTGCTACGGTATCAAGTACTGGTAAAGTGACCGCTAAATCAAAAGGTACAGCAACCATCACTGCCAGTGTAGCCGGAAAAAAAATATATTCTAAGATAACTGTGAAGGAACCAATTAAAATTAACAGTCAATCTGTATCACTTGAAGAAAATCAGTCTAAAACACTTAAGATTACTGGTACCACAAGCAAGGTCAACTGGTCTTCCAATAACAAATCAATAGCTA